>CALGGP010000161.1 GCA_937915885.1 uncultured Selenomonadales bacterium
AAAACTTTTTTTCAAATTAGGCAGGGCGCCGTCATTGGTGGGCGGGAGCGTCGACGGCGCCCCATGAAATCGCGCACGAGATAAAAGTTGGTGGAGGTGATCTTTTGAAACGGTTAGCAATAATATTTTTGGCGACGGCACTATTGATCCCGATGTTGACGGGCTCGACGGTCGAGGCTAAATCGTTATGGCGCGACAACGGTTGGGGGCTTTACTCCGATCGGCGCGCGCACGATGTCGGCGACATTCTCACGATTATAATCAACGAGTCGACGACGCAGACCGCCGCCAAATCCCGCTCCAATTCCAAGTCCGGCTCGGTTAATTTGGGCGCCGGCACCGGCATCTTCCACTTCCTCGCCGCCGCCGCCGCGTCCGGCTCCGACTCCTTCAGCGCCGAGGGTTCCGCCACCGACACCAATCAATTTCTCGGTCAAGTCACCGTGACGGTCGTCGAGGTGCTGCCCAACGGCAATTTCGTCATCGAGGGCAATCAATCGATTTGGCAGAATCGCGACGAACACAAGATCACGTTGCGCGGCATCATTCGCCCCGAGGACATCACGAATAACAACACGATCCTCTCGAGTCGGGTCGCCGACGCCACGTTGAAATTCGACGGTAAAGGTCCTCTCAACGCGAAACAGCGTCAAGGCATCCTCACTCAGATTTTCAACATTCTGTTCTGATCAAAAATTTTTTAAAGCGGGTGAGCTCGAAAAGTATTTTTCGGTCTCGCCCGTTTTTGGTAAAATGAAGGCGGAGGTGAGTTTGATGAAAAAAATATTGACGGCGTTGACGGCGCTGATAGTGTTGACGGGGCTGATGTCGACGGTGTTTGCAGAGTCGGCGGTGACGCGCATCAAAGACATCGCGAAAGTGCAGGGCGTGCGGTCGAACCAACTGATGGGCTACGGGTTGGTGGTCGGACTGCCGGGCACGGGCGACTCGGACGACACGGTACAGATGATCCAGTCAACGGTGTCGATGTTGAGGAACTTCGGGATATCGATCAACGCCGACGATCTCGACACGGACAATGTGGCGGCGGTGATGGTGACGGCAACGCTGCCGCCGTTCGTGCGCGAGGGCGATACGATTGATGTAACGGTGTCGTCGATGGGCGACGCGGAAAGTATTCAAGGCGGGACTTTATTGCAAACTCCGCTCCGCGCGGCGGACGGTGAGGTCTATGCGGTGGCGCAGGGACCGGTGTCGACGGGTGGATTTATGGCGGGCAACGGCGGCGGCAACAGGCGCGCGCAAAGAAATTTCCCGACGGTCGGGACGACGCCGAACGGAGCGATCGTCGAGCGGACGGTCGAAGACGATATCGGTCGCAACGGGCAAATATCGTTGTCTCTCTCGAGTCCCGACTTCACGACGGCGACGCGGATTGCGAACGCGATCAATGCGGCATACGGCGGGATCGCTCGGGCGGCTAACCCGGGGCGGATCGATATCAGGATACCGAATTTCCTGCGCGGCAACGTGGTGGGATTTGTGGCGTCGATAGAAGAACTGCCGGTGATGCCCGATAACATTGCAAAGATCGTGTTCAGCGAGAGGACGGGGACGATAGTGATGGGCGGCAACGTGACGGTGGACGAATGCTCGATCACGCAAGGCGGGCTGTCGATCAAAGTGCAACGTGAAGTTGAAGTAAGTCAGCCGGCGCCGTTTTCGTACGGGACGACGCTTGTGACGAACACGGAGGATTTATCGGTCGACGAGGAGCGCTCGAGCTCGATAGTGATCCCTGCGACGACGAGCATCAGTGACATAGTCGGAGCGCTGAACGCGGTCGGAGCGACACCGCGCGATTGCATTTCGATCCTGCAGGCGATGAAAGCGGCGGGGGCGATCCATGCGGTGCTCGAGATCATCTGATGTAATTTGGTGCGTTGCCGTCGCGGTTGGGCGGGCGACAAAAAGTCGAGTGATGCGATTGAGTTGCTCGTTGCGAAAAACGAGGGCGTTGCCGTCGCGGGTGGGCGCGCGGAAAAAAGGCGGACGCTGACGACGCGGGCGGGCGCGCGAAAAAAGAGTAGCGGCGCGATTGGTTTGATCGTTGTAAAAAAGGAGAGGCGCCGCCGGCGCGGGTGGGAACCGCTTCCACAATATGGGCGCCGTCCTCAGTGGGCGGGAGCGGCGGCGGCGCCCATATTCAAACCGTCCCCCCGTCGCCCCGCAATTCCGTCGACAGCGCCTTTAACGGGCGGTCTTAAATAATTTTTGGGAGTTGAGAACTGATGATTACGAATCCGACAAATACGAGCATGAGAGCCCTGCTGCCTTCAACGCAATCGACAAACACCGGCTATGAAGGCTCGAAAATCATTTCGGAGGATGCCACCTTCACCGACGAGCTCAATAAGGCGACGGATAAATTGAACGGCTCAACGTCGATAAAAACCATGACGGCGGAGGAACTCGAGCAACGCAATCAAGATATCCGCGAGGCGGCGACGGAGCTCGAGGCGATCCTTATCAAAATGGTGCTCAATGAAATGCAAAAGACTGTGCCGAAGGATGAATTGTTCGGCGACGACAACGCCATGGACATTTGGCGCGACATGTATAACGAGAAGTTAGCGGATCAGGCGGCGCAGGCGGGCGGCTTCGGGATTGCCGACTTCATCTATGATCAGCTCACTCGAAAAAATCATTGAGATGAAAAAAGGCGACTCCGCGCGGAGCCGCCGTATTTTTTTGCCGTTATTTCTGTCGGCATCGGGAGCCGAAGTTTATTTTCGAGTGAAGGTTCTCTTGGCGTGATCCGTCGACCAACGTGAGTCGTCATTCAACTCGTACGTCACATCAGCTGTGCCGTTGATGGTGAGCGAGCCGCCGTCCTGCATCGAAATCGTCACGCCGTCGTCGCCAATCGCGGTGTACTTAAAGTCGATGTCCGCAATGTTGATACCGATCAGTTTGACGAGGTCGCCGTCTTTTGCGTTCTCGATCACGTCGTCGCCGTTGCCCGCGCCGTAGATGTACTCGTTCGAGCCCGTGCCGCCGAACAACGTATCGTCGCCGGAATCGCCGCCCCACAGACTGTTGTCGCCCGTGCCGCCGTAGATCACATTGTCGTTGTCGTTGCCGATCAAGACCGCGTCGCCCGCGTAATTCTTCGCGTCGAGAATGATCTGCTCGGGCTCCGTCAAACGCGCCTCGATCGTCGCCGCCGTGCTGTTGATCGTCAACGTCGGATCCGCTGTCGGCGTCCTGTCGATCGATGAAAGCCTGCTGCTCGAGCCGCTCGACATGAATATATTCGTCGTCCGACCGAACATCGTCGACAACAACCCGTTGGTGAAGCCCGCCGTAATCGTCTTGAATGTGTTGATGGTCATCCTGATGAAGTTGTTGATCGGGTTGTAGCCTCTGATGTTGTTCGTCGTCCTGCTCGTGCTCTCGGTCGTCTGATCAATCGTCGCGCCGCCCGCTTCGGAGTTCTTAAAATAGACTTCGTTCGTGCCCGAGCCCGTGACGATGTTGTCATTGGCGCCGCCGATAAACGAGTCATCATTCGACGAGCCGATCAGGCGCGATTCGTCGTCGGTGTAGCCGTTGATGTTGCCGACAATCAACATCGCCTGCCGCTCATTGGACGCGTCGGCAGTGCCGCCGCGCGAGTACGTGCTTATCACTCGAGTCGTCTTGCCATGACGGTCGGCAATGTTGTTCGTCATCGAGCCGTAATCGCTGGCGTTGGCATCGGTAACGACGGGGTTCTCTGCGCCTTCGACGGAGAAGCTGCCGTTGCCGAGCAGAATCTCACCGTCCATAATCGCATCGAACACGTTGTCGACGGCAATGTGCAGCCTCGAGCCGGTGTTGGCATCATAGCCGACGACATTTGCGCCGTTGTAAGCGTAGATATCATCGTTGCCGCCCGAGCTCACGTCGACAAGCCCCTTGCCGGAGGTGTAGATGGTATCGTCGTCCGCGCCGCCGTTGATCGTTACGTCGTCGTTGTCGGACTCATCGACGATTGCCGAGCCGCCGTCGGAGGCAGTGATCTCCTTGGCGCCGGTGGCGTCCTTAGTGATCGTGGCGACGGAGCCGTTGTTGAGTTTGACGTTCTGATTGCCGTTGCCGAGCTTGACGAGCACCTTGCTTTCGGTGTTGGTGAGGTCGACAACGGTCGTCGATTCGGCGGCGTCATCGTCGTCGTCATTGTTTTCGACATTGTTTTCGACATTGATCGCAGAGTTATCGGCAATGTTTTCGGTGTCGACGGTCTTGGTGACGGAGCCGTCCTCATTGACGGTGGTGTTGGTCTGAACGTCGGTTTCGGTGTAATTATTCGGATTGACGATGTTATCTACAACATTGGTGGGATAAGTGGTGTCGTCGGACGGTGCCGAAGACGTTGTGTCGTCGACGGGCGCCGAGGAGGTTGTGTCATCGGACGGTGCCGAAGAGGTTGTGTCATCGGACGGCGCCGAGGACGTTGTGTCATCGGACGGTGATGTAGTGTCGTCGGCGTCACTGTCAACATCTGCATCGGCGTCTGTATCAGAATCAGCGTCACTGTCAGCATCTGCATCAGCGTCTGCGTCGGCGTCCGCATCTGCATCAGCGTCTGCGTCGGCATCTGCGTCGCTATCAGCGTCTGTGTCGGCGTCTGCGTCCGCGTCGGTATCTGTATCAGAATCAGTGTCAGCGTCTGCATCAGCGTCCGTATCAGAATCAGCGTCTGCATCAGAATCAGTGTCTGCATCAGAATCAGTGTCAGCGTCTGCATCAGCGTCCGTATCAGCATCAGCGTCCGTATCAGCATCGGCGTCGCTATCAGAATCTGCATCGGAATCAGAATCCGCATCGGAATCAGAATCTGCGTCGGAATCGGAATCTGCATCGCTATCAGCGTCACTGTCCGAATCGGAGTCTGCGTCGCTGTCAGCGTCGGAATCCGTATCGCTATCAGAATCGGAATCACTATCGGCGTCGCTGTCAGCGTCGGAATCCGCGTCACTATCGGAATCCGAATCACTGTCAGAATCGGAATCAGAATCAGAATCGGAATCAGAATCGGAATCAGAATCGGAATCGGAATCAGAATCGGAATCGGAATCGCTGTCGGAATCGGAATCAGAATCGGAATCGGAATCGCTGTCGGAATCAGAATCACTGTCGGAATCACTGTCGGAGTCGGAGTCGCTGTCGGAATCGGAATCGCTGTCGGAATCGGAATCTGAATCACTGTCGGAATCGGAATCACTGTCGGAGTTGGAATCACTGTCGGAATCAGAATCAGAATCGCTATCGGCATCGGTGTTATCGCCGGAACCGGTGTCATCGCCGGAGCCGGTGTCATCGCCGGAACCGGTGTCGTCACTGCCGCCGCTTGAGCTTCCGCCACCGTTTGAGCCGCCACCACCGCTTGTATTCGGAGTGGTATCGTCGGCAGTACCGGCTATTTCAAGGTCGCCCTCGTTGGCGTCGTAATTCTTCAGCTCGTAATCCGTGCCGTCGACGTTCACCGATACGGGCGCATCGCCGTCGAACGCAAAGTGGAGGCTCGACAGAGTTTCAATGCCTTCGACCGTCACGCCGTTATCTTCGACCGCGTATTTAATCTGATCCGCATCGGCGCCGACCACCGTCAATTTATCGCCGTAAGCAACGCCGCCTTCAATCGCCGTCCACAGGTCGAGTTCGGAGCCGTTGAGCGCATTGCCGTCGATGTCCGTCACCGCAAAGCCGTCCACACTCGACACGTCGCCGAACACATGAATCAATGCCGGATCGGAGGAGTTGACTGTCACGTTAGACGCCGTCGGAATCACGCCGCCGTCGAGCGAACGATTGAGATCATCGACATTGAGCGCGCCGCCTTCAACCGTGAATTTCAATCCGTCGTAGTCGTAAGCAACGCCGTTGTCGAGCGCCGTCCAAGGATAATCGCCGTAAGTCCAACCGTCGTCGGCGCGCGTCACCACATAGCCATCGCCGTTGAGCGTCGCCTTTGCCTGCCAGCCGCCGACCGACGCGCCGTCGATCCTCAACGCATCGAGATTAATCTCCGCGCCCTTGATCGAAATCGCCTCGCCGTCGGTGACAATCGTCGTCTCGCTCGTCGGCGTGAATCCGCCAATCGTGATCTCGTCCGTCGACAGTCTGATCGCGTTGCCGTCGTAAGTCCAAGCGTCGAGCGCGTTGGCGTCGCCGATTATCGCGCCGTCCTTCCACGCGTCGCCGGCATTGAGCACGCCCGCAATCTTGTCGTCATCGAAGAGCGCCAACCTGCCGTTGCGCACGCTGACTTCAACATTGCCGTCGCCGATCAACAAGCCGCCCTCGATGGTCGCGAAGCCGAGCAGTTCATTGTTGCCCGACGGATCGATTGAATGATTGTTGGCATCGCTGAAGACGAATTCGCCGTCGAAAGTGATCGACGCGAGCGTTTGAGGCGTGCGAGCCAATTCCAGACCGTTGGACGCGTCGAAGTCGCCATCGATGAGACTCCGCGCGGAGCCGACGATGCTGACGTTGGTGGTGCCGTTGATATGGACGTTGTAATCGTCGGCAACAGCGGCGTCGAGGAAGTTGAGCCCGCCGTTGATGACCTTGATATTGTCGTAGGAATCGACGCCGGTGACGGTGATCTGATTGTTGAATGCGAAGCCGCCGTCGACCGCCGTCCAGAGGTTGAGCTCGACGTTGGCGGTGTTGCCGTCGATATCGGTCCAAGCGTATTGCTTGCCGTCGAGGGTGTAAGGAGTGCCGACGTCGATGCCGGTGACGTGAATGTTGGGCGACACGTTGAATTGGGTGCTGTCGAAGGAGACGAGGTTGCCGGCGTTGACGGTGATGCCGACGGTGTCGGTGATGCCCGCAATGGTGAAAATGTCGGTGGCGTTGCGCGCGGCGGTGTAGGCGATCGATTTGCCGTCGGCAGCGGTCGTATATCCCGCCGCCGTGCTTGCCGATTGATAGGTGCTCGAGCCGTTTTCGACTGCGGTGAAGTGCGCCGCCGTATCGATCGGAGTCGGCACATCGGACGCGAGCGCCAGTTTATAACCTTCGCCTGTGATCGTCACGTCGGCGTTGTTGAGGTTGGCGGTGGTGATGGTCACCGTGCCGTTATTGACGGTGATGCCGTCGGTCGACTTGACGCCGCTCAAGGTGAAGAGATTGGTGCCGGTGTTTGCCGCCGTGTATTTGATTAACGTTGAATCAGTCGACAAAGAATATCCCGCCGTGTTCGACTGCGACTTATAAATATTGCCATCGAAGTGAGCGCCCGTCACATTGACCGCCGACACATCGCTTGCCAACTTCATTGTGTAGCCCGTGCCGCTCAATGACACGTCGGAGGCGCCGAGATCGTCTGCGGAGATAATGACGGTGGTATCGCTGACTTCAACGTTGTCGGTGGAAGTGACACCCGTCAAGGTGAAGAGATTGGTGCCGGTGTTCGCCGCCGTGTACGTGATCAGCATGCTGTCGGTGGAAAGAGAATATCCTGCAGTGTTGGACTGCGACTTGTAGATATTGCCGTCGAAGTGCGCGCCCGTCACATTGACCGCCGACACATCGCTTGCCAACGACAAGGAATATCCCGATCCAACGAGTGACACATCGGAGGCGCCGAGATCGTCTGCGGAGATAATGACGGTGGTATCGCTGACGTCAACATTGTCGGTGGATGTGACGCCCGTCAAGGTGAAGAGATTGGTGCCGGTGTTCGCCGCCGTGTACGTGATTAACGTTGAATCAGTCGACAACGAATAGCCCGCCGTATTCGATTGCGATTTATAAGTGTTGCCGTCGAAGTGCGCGTCCGTCACGCTGACCTTCCACACGTCGCTTGCCAACGACATTACGTAGCCTGCGCCGCTGAGCGACACATCGGAAGCTCCCAAATCGTCTGCAGAGATTATCACCGTGGTATCGCTGACATCAACGTTATCGGTCGAAGTAACGCCGCTTAATGTGAACAGATCGGTCGCCGCTTCCGCCGCCGTGTATGTGATCGATCTATTGCCGGTCGAAAGCGAATATCCCGCAGAGATGCCCGTCGACTTGTAAATGAGCCCGTCGAAGCCCGCCGCAATCGTCGAAGGCACATCAACGTCACTCGCCAACGCCAATGTGTAATTCGCATCGCCGCCGAGCGTAACCGCCTTGCCGTCGAGATCAGCCGCCGTCAACGTCACTACCTTATTACTTAGCGTCGCACCATCGATCGACTTGACGCCGCTCAATGTGATCACGTCGTCCGTCACTGTCAACGCACTCAGGCTGAACGCGCCGTTCGTCAAGCCCGCATAAATCGTGTAAGTCGTTGCGCCTTCAACCGTATCGCTCTTGGTCACGCCGACCGCCTTGACGATGTAAGTCGTGCCGTCGACGGTGAACGATTCACCCGATTGCAGATCGCCGAGCGTCGTAAAGCTGCCGTCGACCGCCGTAGCCGTGATCGAACTGCCCGCGTTGACTGTCAAATTATTTTTCGACGCCGTGAGCGTGACTGCCGCCGTCGTCGCCGCACCGATCACCGTGCCGCTGTAGAGCGTCGCATCAGACGCCGTCGTTGCAAACGACAAAGCGTTCGTGTCCGCCGCCGTGTACGACGCGCCGTTGATCGCATAAACGGCATTTGCCTTCGGCGTGACGTTGACCGTCGCCGCAAACGGAACCGTCATCGTGCGCATCGTCGTCGGCGCCGTGATCGTCGTGATGTTGTCGGTGATCGTCGAGATCGCATCGCTCAACGTGAGCGTCGCGCCATCCACCGCCAACTTCGCCAATTGCGTCTTCGGCGCCGTCGCGCTGTCGAACACGAGATATTTGCTCTCGGTCGCGTTGCTCAGATCGAGCACCTTTTGATCGTCGGGCGCGATCGCCGGAGTCCATTGCACCGCCGTCAGCTCCGAGAATGTAAAGCCGCTCTTGCCCTTCAACGACTCGGCAACCATCATCGCTCCGTTGATCGTCCGCACCAAGCCGAAGTTCGTCTGCGTGTAAGTGATGCCGCTGATCGTCACCGTCTCGCCCACGTCGAAGCCGGCAATCTTGGTAAAGATGCCGTCCGCCGCCGTCGCCGTAATCGTCGCATTCTTGCCGATCGTCAGAGTTTCGTCGGTTGCCTCGAGCGTGGCGTCGGCGTCCGCCGTCGAAGAGAACGTCGCCGTGCCGCTGTAAAGTTTCGCCGTCGGGGCGGTTGCGCCGCTCATCGCCGTCGTTTCAAACGTCAGCGCGCCGGTGCCTGTCAGGTTGACGTCGTTGATCGTCGCCGTGCCCTTCGGAATGCTCACGGTGCCTTCGTAGTCGACGGTGTAAGTGGTGCCCTCAATCGTCACCGTGCCGAGCGTCGTCGTCGGTGCCGTCAAACTGTCGACGACGGTGTAACTGCCTGCCGCAACGCCCGTCAAAGCAATCAAACCGTTTGCATCGGGCGCAAAGAGCGATGTCCACTCCAACTTGTTGAGATCGATCGTGTTGGCGGTGGTCGTCGCCAACGACGCCGCATTGTTTTCGGTCTTCAACAGTCCGATCGCTGTCATCTTGTAGGCGGTCGAGCCGATCGTAAAGCCTTCGCCCGACTCAAGATCGCCGATCGTCGTGCCGTCGAGCGAAATCGTAATGCCGTCGGGGTTATCGGTGCCTTTGACGTAGGAGTAATTGTCGGTGCCGATGGTGAGCGTGCCGCCGTTGAGAGTGATCGTCCCCGTCGTCGGAGCGCTGATCGACATGGTGCCCGCCGTCAACGTGAGCGCGCCCGTCGTTTGAGCCGCCGTCAACGTCGCCGCCAAAGTGATTGCCACGGTGTAATCGGTATAGCCCGCCGTCGAGTTGTCGAGCACGCGGAAGCCGCTGTTTGTCGTCGACAGATTGATCGTCGCGTCGGCGCTCGACACGTCGTAGGTCGGGAGCAACGCTTGACCTGTCGTCGCATTGATCGATTGCGGAGTGTAGAGTTGAGTGCCGACGGTGAATTTCACTCCGCGCGGATCGGTGAGCGTCGCGTCGTTGACGGTGACGGTGGCAGTCGCGATGTTGCCGACGGTGAGCGTCGCGCCGTTGGTCGATAACGGATCGCCTGTCGCATTCGTCGCCCCTTCGACAACAACAAGATCGGTGTAGACCGCATCTTTGTACTCTATCTTCGTGTTGTCTTCGACAGCGTAGCCGACGGTGGTTGTGAGTTTATGATAAGTGGCGGTGGACTTCGCGCTGTCGAGCACCCAATCAGAAGTATCGGTGACGGGCGTCGTCGGAGTATCGACGTCGGTGCCGAGCGCCAACTTGTAATTGGTCGTGTCGCCGCCGAGCGTCACGTCTTCTTTGTTGAGCGCCGCGTTGCCGATCGTCACCGTCTTATCGGCGATCGAAACGCCGTCGAGCCCCGTTATGCCGACCAGCGTGATCACGTCGGTCGTCGCCGTCAAATTGCTCAGAGCAAACGCGCCGTCTTTGACGCCTGTGTAGACGGTATAAGTGGTCGTGCCGTCAACGGTGTCGCTCTTGGTGACGCCGACGCCGCTGATGTAAGTGTAGGTGGTCGAGCCGATCGTAAAGGATTCGCCGTTGCCGTGATCGTGCCGCCGCTTGTCACCGTCAAAGCGTTGTTCGTGGCAGTGAGAGTGGTCGCCGCCGTCGTCGCATCGACCGTGACGGAGCCGCTGTAAAGTTTCGAGCCGGAAGCCGTCGCGTCGAGCGTCAACAACGAAGTATCAGCCGCCGTGTAAGCGACATTGTTGACGGTGTAAGTGCCATTCGCCGTCGGCGTGATCGACAGTTTAGTCTCGTGATCGATCGTGTAAGCGTTATTGGCGGCAATCGTCGCCGTGCCGAGCGTCTTCGTCGGTTTTGTCAGATTGTCGACGACGGTGTAAGAACCCGTCGCCACTCCCGTCAAGGCGAGCACGCCGTTTTCGTCGGGCGCGAGCACCTTACCGGAAGTCGGCAGGAGCGTCACGGTACCGCCGATGAAGCCGTCAGTCACGAGTTCGGCAACATTGTCGCCGTCCATCAGCGCCAGCCCCATTGCGGTGAAGTACTTATAAGTCTTGGCGTCGGTGCCGGTGGTGATGGTAAACGATTCGCCGTCGGTATCGATGCCGCCGATGGTGGTGAAGCTGCCGTTGGCCGCCGTCGCCGTGACATTACTGCCGCTTGCGACCGTCAAAGTTTCGTTCGTGGCGTTGAGAGTGATCGCCGCCGTCGTCGCGTCGACCGTGACGGAGCCCGCGTAAAGCGTCGCGCTCGTAGCCGTCGCGTCAAGCGTCAGATCGCCCGAGCCGTTGAAGGTAACTTTGTTGACCGTCGCCGTATTCGATACTTTGACTTTCGTCTCGTAATCGACGGTGTAAGTGGTGCCGTCGACCGTCGCCGTGCCGAGATTCGTAGTCGGAGTGTCGAGGCTGTCAACAACGGTGTAATTGCCCTTTTCGAGCGTCGACAGATCGAGTACGCCGTTCGTCGGCGCAATGATATTCGCCCACTCCGCCTTGCTGATATCGATCGCCTTATCGGTGATCGTCGCCAGTTTATTATCGCCGCGTTTGAGTCCGAGCGCCGTCACGGTGTAAGTGGTCGAGCCGATTGTAAAGGATTCGCCGCTGTCGAGCCCGCCGAGCGTCGTGAAGCTGCCTTCCGCCGCCGTCGCCGTAATACTGCCGCTTGCCACCGACAATATTTCGTTCGTCGCCGCGAGCGTCGTCGCGTTCACCGTCACCGTGCCGTCGTAAAGCGTCGCGCCGTCGGTCGTCGCGTCAATCGTCAGATCGCCAGAACCGTTGAAGGTAACGCTGTTGACCGTCGCCGTATTCGATACTTTGACTTTCGTCTTGTAATTGACGGTGTAAGTCGTGCCGTTGACCGTCGCCGCGCCGAGATTCGTCGTCGGATTTTCGAGACTGTCAACGACGGTGTAGGTGCCGTTCGTCGTCGGCATTGTCAACACGTCGTTTGTCGGCGCAATCATATCAGCCCACGTCGCCGTCGAGATATCGATCGAGCCATTGTCGAGCGTCGCCAGTTTATTATCGTCGCGCGTCAAGCCGATCGCCGTCGCGGTGTAATTGTTCGAGCCGAGGCTGAAGGTGTCGCCCGATTGCAGATCGGCAATCGTCGTCGCCTTGCCTTCGACCGCCGTCACGTTGATCGAGGAAGCGGAGCCCGCCGTCAATGTGCCGTCGACCGACAACGTGAGCGTGCCCGACGCCGCGACCGTCACCGTGCCCGCGTAGAGCCCCGTCTTCGGTGCGTCGGAGGCGGTTGTCGCTGTCGTTATCAACTGCAAAGCCGTCGTGCCGGTGAAGGCGTCGCCGTTGACCGTGACGGTGCCCGCGCCCACGCTGACCGTGCCGTTGTAATCGACCGTGTAAGTGTTATTGGCGGCAACCGTCACCGTGCCGAGCGTCGGCGCCGTCGGAGTGTCGAGACTGTTGACGACGGTGTAAGTGCCGATCGTCGTCGGCAGAGCCAACACGTTGTTTGCATCGGGCGCAATGATCGATCCCCACGTCGCCGAGGCGAGAGTGATCGAATCGCCGTCGATCGTCGCCAACTTCGACTCGTCGTTTTCGGTCTTGATCAATCCGATCGCCGTCATCTTGTAATTGACCGATCCGATCGAGAATGTATCGCCGCTGTCGAGCGCGCCGATCGTAGTGAGTTTGCCTTCGGTCGCCGTCGCAGTGATCGCGCCGCCCTTCGTCACCGTCAAACTTTCGGACGTGGCGGCAAGCGTCGTATCGGAACTGAGCGCCGCGACCGTCACCGTGCCGTCGCTCAACGTCGAAGACTCCGCCGTCGTGTCGAATGTCAAAGCGTTGGCATCAGCCGCAGTGTAGCGCACGCCGTTGACTGTGTAGTTGGTGTCCGCCGTCGGCGTGAAGGAAATCGTTGCTTCGTAGTCGACGGTGTAGGTGTTGCTGCCGACGGTGACGTTGCCGGACTTCGACGTCGGGCTGTCAACGCTGTCGACCACGAGGTAAGACCCTGCCGCGACCGTCGACAGATCGAGCGCCGCGTTCTCGGCGGGAGCCGCCAACAAGCCCTTCCACGTCGTGGTCGATGCCGTCAACGCCGAAACCGTGAGCATGCTGCTCTTCAACGATTCCGCAATCGTCTTTGTCTTGCCGTCGTCACGCAACAGCCCGAACGTCGTCATCGTGTAAGTGGTCGAGCCGACCTTGAATCCTTCGCCCGTCTCGAGATCGCCGATCGTCACCCCGTCGAGCGTGATCGTCACGCCGTCTTTTGTCGTGGTGTCTTCGACATAGGAATAATCGACGCCGTTGATCGTGAGCGTGCCGCCGTTGAGAGTGATCGTCCCGCTCGTCGGATCGCTGATTGACAGAGTGCCTTTCGTCAGAGTGAGCGCGCCGCTTTCTTTCGTTGCCGTCAACGTCGCGTCGGCGGTGACTGTCACGTCATAGTCGACCTTCGTCGTCGCACTCGTGAGCACGCGGAAGCCGGTGTTGGCGGTCGACAGAGTGATCGTCGCGTCGGCGGTTGTGGCGTCGTAGGTCGGGAGCAACGCTTGATCCGTTGTCGAGATCGCCTTCGGAGTGTAGAGCTGATTGTCGACGGTGAATTTCACTCCGCGCGGATCGTTGATCGAATTGTTATTGACTGTGACGGTGGCTTTCGATATGTCGGTGACGGTGAGCGTCGCGCCGTCCGAGAACGGATCGCCCGATGCCGCCGTCGCCCCGTTGACCGTCACAAGGTCGGTATAGACCGCATCTTTGTGTTCGATCTTCGTGGTGCCGTCGAGCGCATAGCCTTCGGTGGTGGTGAGACTGTGATAGGTGGCGGTGGATTTTTCGGCGTCGAGCACCCAACTCATGGTCGGATTGGCGGGCGCCTCCGCAGTGGGAGCGTCGGTGCCGAGCGCCAACGAATAATTTTCGGTGTCGCCGCCGAGCGTCACGTCTTTTTGATCGAGCGATGCCGCCCCGACCGTCACCGTCGTCCCGTCGATCGAGATGCCGTCAAGAGATTTAATGCCGACCAGCGTGATAACGCCGTCGCCCGCCGTCAAATTGCTCAACGTCACCGACGCGCCGTCGTCGCCCGCCGTCACGTTCGTGTAGATCGTATAGGTGGTCGCGTCGTTCGTCGTCGCCGCCGTCGTCAAGCCGAAGTCTTTCATCGTGTACGTCGTGCCGCCGATGATCACCGACTCGCCGCTGTCGAGCCCGCCGACCGCAGTGAATTTGCCGCCCGTCGCCGTCGCCGTCACCGCGCCGCCTTTGACCAGCACAAAGCTGTCGTCCGCCGCCGCGATCGTCACATCGTCCGTCGCCGTCGTCGCATCGACCGTGATCGTCCCGGCGTAAAGCGCCGCCGTCGGATCGGTGTCGCCGTCCGTCGCCGTCGTCGTCAACGTCAACGCCGTCGAGCCGTCAAAAATTGTGCCGTTGACTGTGACCGTGCCGCTTGCGAAGTCGACATTGCCCGCGTAATCGACCGTGTAAGTGTCGCCGACCGTCGCCGTGCCGAATTTCGTCGTCGGCGTCGTCAAGCTGTCGACAATCACGTAATCGCCCGCCGTCGTCGCCGTAAGATCGAGCGTCGTCACTCCGTCGGTGGTGACGGGAGCCAACAACGCCTTCCAAACCGTGGTCTCCGCCGTCAACGTCGCAACCGTCAAACTGTCGCTCGTCAACGCGTCCGCAACCGTCTTCGTCGTGCCGTCGTAGCGAATCAGCCCGAACTCCGTCATCGTGTACGTGAGATCGCCAATCTTGAATCCTTCGCCCGTCGACAGCCCGCCGATCGTCGCACCGTCGAGCGCGATCGTAATGCCGTCGGTGGTCGTCGAGCCCTTGACGTAGGAATAATCGACGCCGCCGATCGTAAGCGTGCCGCCGTTTAGAGTGATCGAGCCCGTCGTCGGATCGGTGATCGACATGGTGCCCGCCGTCAACGTCAAGGCGCCGCTCGATTGAGCCGCATTCAACGTCGCCGCCGCCGTCACCGTCACCGCGTAATCGGTGTAAGCCGTCGAAGATGTGAGCACGCGCAAGCCGCCGTCGCCCACAGACAAATTGATCGTCGCCGCCGCACTCGACACGTCCGCCGTGACCAGCAACGTTTGCGCCTCCGTCGTGCTGAGCGCCTTCGGAGTGTAGCGTTTCTTGTCGGTGTCGGTGCCGGCGTAGAAGTTAGTACCGAGCAATGTGAGCTTGGTCGTATCGCTGGCGAAGAACGCGGGAGTTTTGCCTTCGCCGACGGTGATCGTCGCGCCGTCGCTCGACGTGGGATCGCCCGAGACCGCCGTCACTCCGTTGACCGTGTACAGGGAGCCGCCTTCCGCGTCGCTGTAAGTGATCGACTTGGTGTCGCTTGCCAACGTATAGCCTTCGGTCTTCGTGACGGTCTGATATTTTGCGGTGAACGTCGCGCCGTTGACAACCCACGCCGCAGGCATATTCGTCGGCTCGGTGGTCGGCGTGATCTCGACCGATATCTCGTCGCCCGTCTCCTGAAGGATGCCGTTGATCGTGGTGCCCTTGCCGTAGGTGATCGTGCCGGCTTGACCGCCGTCGCCCCGGCCGATGCCCGCGCCGATGTTTGACGAGGCGGTGACATTTGCCGTGCCGCCGATCGTTATTTTGCCGACGACGCTGTTCTCGCCCGAGCCGATGCCCGCGCCGTAGTTCGCCGAGCCGGTGACCTTTGCCGAGCCGCCGATCGTGATGTTGCCGGAGGTGGCACTGTAGCCCGAGCCGATGCCCGCGCCTTGGTACGCCGTCACGTCCACCTTGACGGAGCCGCCGATATTGATCGCGCCGACCGTTTGATTGAAATTGGAGCCGATGCCCGCGCCGTACGCAATCCCCGTCATGTCCACCTTCAACGAGCCGTCGCCGATGATGTTCAGCGTGCCGGTGTACACGCGTATCGCTGAAGTATTTGGGTTACCGCCGTAGGTATTTGTGAGCGTGTTGGTGCCCTTGACGGTGAGGTAGTTGTCGCCCCCGCCGAATTCGATCAGGTTCCTCATACCATTGCTCGTGGAGAGGTTGAGGTCTTGAATCCAAAGGTTGATGCTTTCGGCATCATACGCATTGATATATGCTTCTGACAGAGTGACGTTGCTGTCGCCGATGATCTTGACATTCTTCACGCCGTCGTTGATCGTAACCGTGCCGCTGAAGTCCGCCGCGAATTTATAGATGCCGTCCGCGCTGATAGTGTAGCCGTTCGTGCCGCTCATCGTTGTCATTGGGAAGGTCTTCGCCGCTGCGGGAGCGTCGGAGCCGAGCGCCAACGTATAATTGCTGTCGCCGCTGATCGTCACCGTCTCTTGATTGAGCGACGCCGCCCCGACCGTAAACGTCTTATTGTCGCCCAACGTAACGCCGTCAAGCGACTTGAGCCCTTCGATTTTTACAACGCCGCTCGTATCCGTCTTCGTCAACTCGCTCAACGCGATCGCTTTGTCTTTGACGTTGGTGTAGATCGTATAAACGTTCGTGTCGCCGCTCTTCTCGGACTTGACCAAGCCGTAAGATTTGACGGTGTAAGTCGCGCTGTCGGTGCCGGTGTAGAGAGTAAGCGTTTCGTCCACATCGAGATCGCCGAGCACAAACGAATAGCCGCTTTCGCCGGTGATCGTCGCGTCCGTCCGATTGAGCGATTTCTCCGTGACCGTGATCGTCTTGCCGCTGATCGAGACGCCGGTAAGCGACTTGAGCCCGTCGAGTTGGATAACGCCTTCGACGTTCGACCCGTTGACGTCCTTCGACAGATCGCTGATGTTGAATGCGCCTTCCGTCAAGCCGGTGTAGACGGTATAAACGGGTTCGGTGCCGCCGGCATCGGTCTTGACGACGCCGTAGCCCGTGACGGTGTAAGTGATCGCACCGTCGCCGCTGCCGAGCGTAAACGTCTCGTTCTCGTTGAGCCCGCCGAGCGCGGTGAATTTTCCTTCCGTCGCCGTCGCGGTGATCGCTCCGCCCTTGCCGACCGTCAACGTGTCGCTCTGCGCCTCGAACGTCAAATCGGAATCCGATCCCGCCGTCAAGCTAACCGTGCCTTCGACCAGTTTCACGCTCGACGCGGTGTCGTCCGTCGCCGGCTTCGCCTCAACCGTGATCGCCGTCGTCGCATTAAACGCAACATTGTCGATCGTCACATTGCCCGACGCAACTTTGATCTTCGTCGAAAGAATTGCCGGCTCGTCGGCGGTGTCGACCACGCTGTAGGACGTGACGCCGCTTTCGACGGTGATCGTCGCGTCGCCGATCTTGGTTTCAAACGGCTTGGTGAGATCGCTGACGACGATGTAATTGCCCGCCTCGAGCTCCGACATGTCGAGCACGCCGTTTTCATCGGGCGCAATGAACGAACTGCCGAGCTCCGTGCCGACGGTGAAGACGCCGCCGACAAAGCCTTTGGTATCGACCACGCCCAAAATTTTATCGCCGTCGATCTGCACAAGCCCTGTGCCCTCGACGTAGCGGTAAGTCTTCGTCGCAGTGCCGTCGTTGATGGTGAACTGTTCGCCGTTGGTGTCGATGCCGCTGACGGTCTTGAATTTGCCTTCCTCCGCCGTCACGGTGGCTTTACTGCCCTGCGCGATCGTCACGCTGTCGACCGTCGCCGAGAATGTGATCTCCGCGTCCGTCGCGTCGAGCTCCACCGAGCCGGTGTAAAGCACTGCCGTTGCGGCGGCGGTTTCGGTCTTCGGCGTCGTTTGCAACGTCAAGTCGTCGGTCGTGACGAAGGTCGAGCCGTTGACTTCGACGGTGCCCTTCGCGACCGTGATCCGACCGTCATACTCCGCGCTGTAGACGACATTGCCGCTTTCGTTGACGGAAATTTTTATTTCGCCCGATTTGTTCGTCGGGTTGGTCGTGCTGTCGACGACGTAATAGGTGCCGTTCGATACGCGCAACAGATCGACCGTGCCGCCGACGGGCGCAAGCAGTTTCGCCCACGTCTTGCGCGTCAAATTGCGATAGGTGATCGAGTCTGTGTCGCCTTCCGTCCACTCGGTGGCAACCGACAGCGTGCCGTCATCTTTTTTGATCAGTCCCATCGTCGACATCGTGTAAGTGAGACTGCCGAGACTGTCGGGATCGCCGTAGGTAAAGCTCTCGCCGTTATTGTCGAGCCCGCCGATCGAGTAGACGCCGCCGTTGCTGAAATTGACGGTGATCGCGGTGTTTGCGCCGGTGGAAATTTCGTCGTCGGTCGCCGTGACGGTCGCGTTCGCGCCGAGGCTGACCGTGCCCGCCTTAAGCGTCGCCGTCGCGTCGGCAGTGTCGGTCTTCTTCGTCGTCGTAAACGTCAAGGCGTCGGTGCCGGTGAGCGTCGTGCCGTTGATCGTGACGGTGCCGATCGGTACCTTAACGTCGCCCGCGTAATCGACGGTGTAAGTGGTGCCTTCAATCGTCACGGTGCCAAGATTCGACGTCGGATTGGTGAGACTGTTGACGACGGTGTAAGTGCCCGCCGCCGTCGACGACAGATCGAGCACGTCGTTGGTCGGAGCAATGATGTCCGTCCACGTCAGATCGGCTAAAGTCACAGATGAAACGCCGACGGTGTTCATCGCCAGTTTATTATCGCTGCGCATCAAACCGAGCGCCGTCACGGTGTAAGTTTGTGCGTCGTCGCCGCTTCCGATGGTAAAGGATTCGCCGTTGGTGTCGAGCCCGCCGACGGTGGTAAAGCTGCCGTTGGTCGCCGTCACTGTGATCGAAGTGTTTGCGCCCGCCGTCAATGTGCCGTCGGTCGTCGCCGTGACCGAGCCGCCGTTCTCGAGTGATACCGTGCCGGTGTAGAGCGTCGCCGTCGGAGTGTCGCCGCTCGTCGTCGTCAGCGTCAAAGCCGTCGTGCCGACAAAGACGCTGCTGTTGACGGTCGAGGTGCCGCTCGCCATTGACACGGTGCCGCCGTAATTGACGGTGTAATTTTTATTGTCGGCAACCGTCACCGTGCCGTATTTATCCGTCGGGGCGGTGGGACTGTTGACGATGATGTAATTGCCGGTCGCCGTCGTCGTCGAAAGATCAAGCGCCGTGCCCGAGGCGGGACTCTGCAACAGCGAATACCAAACCGTGGTCTCCGCCGTCAAATCCGCAACCGTGACACTGTCGCCCGTCAACGACTCCGCGAGCATCGTATTGCCGTCGCCGTCATATCGCATCAGCCCAAGCGCCGTCCGAGTGTAGGTGTCGCCGTTGAAGACAAAACTTTCGCCTTCGGCTATGCCGCCTATGGTGACGGCGCCGTTCTCCGCGCGGGTGATCGTAATGCCGTCGGTGTCGGTGGCGTCGACGGTGTAAGAATAAGTGTTGCCGTCGACAGTCAAGATACCGCCGGTGACGGTAACGGTGTACGAATTCGGAGTGCTGATCGACATGGCGCCCGCCGACAACGTCAATGCGCCCGTCGTCTGAGCCGCCGTCAACGTCGCCGCCGCCGTCACTGCCACGGTGTAATCGACATAGCCCGCCTCCGTATTGTCGATCACGCGGAAGGTCGTATCGGTCGTCGCGAGGCTGATCGTTGTGGCGGACGTCGCGCTCGAGGCGTCGTAAGTTGCGATCAAATTTTGCGCCGTCGTGTCGTTGAGCGCCGTCGGAGTATAGAGTTGGTTGTTGTATTTGAAGCGGACGCCGAGCGGGGTGGTCGCCGTCGGAATATCGTCGGTGTTTGCAAGGACGGTGACTGTGACGTTATTGATGGTCGCGTTGGAGTAGGTTGCGGTGTTTAAAGTGATCGTGGCGCCATCGGTCGAGAACGGATCGCCGCTCACTTCCAACACGGCGTATTCGGCATGCACAAGGTTGGATAAAACCTCGGCGCTGTAGGTGATCGTCGTGTTGCCGGCGAGAGTATAGCCTTCGGTGGTGGTGAGCTTGCTGTAGTTGGAGCTCCAAGTGCCGTTGCCGTTCCAAATCAAAAACGCCGCACTGCCGGGGTTGGACGACGCGAGATCGGTCAACAGCGCGTCGGACGTTTTTTGCTCGTTGGTAATGTAGGTGCCTTTGTTGTTGACGGTGGTGCCCGCGCCGTAGGTGACAGTGCCGGCGGAGCTGGTGTAGCCCGCGCCGATGCCTGCGGCGTATGAAGAGGCAGTGGCGGTTACTCTTGCCGTGCCGCCGATGGTGATCTTGCCGATCGAGCCGCCGGAATATCCCGAGCCGATCGCCGCGCCCAAGCCGCCTTCACTTTGGTCGAGAACAGAGAGCCTGCCGCCGGAACGCGCGTCGATGGTGACGGAGCCGCCGATATTGATATTGCCGCCCGTTTGATTGTAATCGGAGCCGATCGCCGCGCCGTAGTCATCGGAACCGGTCATTTGCGCGGTCAAGGAGCCGTCGCCTATGATGTTTAGCGTGCCGCTGCCGACATTGATCAACGCAGAATCGTTGCTATTTGCGGAATTGGTGAGAGTGTTGGTGCCCTTGACGGTCAAAGTATTCGTGCCCGAGCCGAATTTAATCAGGTTCGTATCTTGAGCCGAGGAAATTTTGAGGTATTGAATCCAAAGGTTGGCGCCTTCGACAGCCGACGCGTCGATCGACACGTTAGTCAACGTCGAGCTTGCGCCGATGATCTTGACGTTCTTAGCGTTGATGGTGACGGTGCCGGTAAATCCTTCGGAGAATTGATAAACGCCGTCCTCGCTGATGGTGGAGTTCTCAGAAGTGATCATGGTTGGCTCGACGGTGGGCGTCGTCGCCGTGGGAGCGTCTTCGGCAAGCGCCAACGTATAGCCTTCGCCCGTGAGGTTGACGGTCTTTTGAACGAGTGACGCGTTGCCGATGGAGACGGTCGAGCCGCTGATCGAAACGCCGTCGATCCCGCCGATGCCTGTCAACGTGATCACGCCCGTATCGCCGTCGGACTTCGACAGCTCGCTCAAATTGATCGCGCCGTTGGTGACGCCGGTGTAGACGGTATAGGTGCCGTCGACGACCTTTGCCACGCAACCGTTGCCCGCGGTGTAGGTGGTGCCGCCGTAGATGAACGAATCGCCCGCGTTGAGATTGCCGATCGAAGTGAACGTGCCGTTGATCGCCGTCACCGAGATCGAACTGCCTTTGACGATCGTCAGACTGCCGAATTCGATATCAGCCGTCGCCGTCGACGCATCGACCGCCACGGTGCCGTTGTAGAGCGTCGAAGAATCAGCCGTCGTGTTGAATGTCAAAGCACTCGTATCGACCGCCGTGTAATTGACGCCGTTGATCGAAAAAGTATCGTCCGCCGCCGACGGAGTGTAGGCAACCGTCAATTCGCCGTCGAATGTAAAAGTATTGTTGTCGGCGACGGTGAGCACGCCGTATTTTTTCGTCGGCGCGTCGGTGCTGTCGACGACGGTATAACTGCCTGCCTCAACGCTCGTCAACGTGAGTACTTCGTTTGTGTCGACGGCAATCAGTTGCGTCCAATTCAAATCGTCGATCGTCGTTTCGATCGTAATGTCTGCATCGGGTTCGGTACCGGCGGCGACTTGCATCACGCCGTCGACCGTCCTTGTCAAGCTGACCGCCGTCATGGTGTAAGTGGTATCGCCGATTTTGATGCCTTCGCCCGTCGACAGCCCGCCGATCGTCGCCCCGTCGAATGAAACGGTGACGCCGTCGGTAGTATCGGTGCCCGCGACGTAGGAATAATTGACGTTATTGACGGTGATCGTGCCGCCGTTGAGATTGACGGAGCCCGTCGTCGGCGCGGTGAAGTTGAAGGTGCCGCGCGCGAGCGTCAAGGTGCCGTCGGTGGCAGCCGTGATGTAATTGTTTGTGGTCGTCGCGCTTGCGGTGTAATCCGAATAACCGCTCGCGTCGATCACGCGGAAGGTGCCGTCGGTGGTCGACAACGAAAAGCCTGCGTCAGTCGCCGAGGCGTCGTGGGTGAGTATCAGCGCGGAGCCCTCTGAAGTGTCGACTGCGGTCGGAGTGTAAAGATTTTCTTCCGCGTCGGTAAATTTGAGCGTGGTCGGATCGGTGATCGACGTGTCGATGACTTTGACGGTGACTTTCGAGAAGTCGTCGGCGGTGATGGACGCGCCGTTTTGCGCCAACGGATTGCCGCTGATCTCCGACACGCCGTCGACTTGGCAGATGTCTTGCGTCTTTGCGGCGTTGTAAGTCAACACATTCTCGGCGGCGCTGAAGCCTTCGGAGGTATCGACCTTACTGCCGACAAAAGTTGTGCTGGTGGTGGCGTCCGGCGTCCACGTGACCTCGACGGGATTGGTGGGATCGTCGGGCGCGGTGAGTGCGTCAACGTCGGCGGTGTCGTCGGAATTAGTATTACCATTGACTTTCGCATTCGCGCCGATCTTGACGTTGCCGATGGTGGAGCCGCCCGAATCGGCGTCGATCGGCTCGCCGCCGTTTGTGGTGGTCGTGATGGTGGCGTTGCCGCCGACGGTGATCGAATTGATCGTGCCGCTTGTGCCGGTGCCGATGCCGGAGCCGGAGCCGTTGTTGTTGACGGTGATTTTGACTTCGTCGCCGATGTTGATTGCCTCGGCGTCGGAGCTGCCGATGACGGCGCCCGTCGCTTTCGAGTTGGAGAGCGATGCGCTCAACGTGCCGCTGCCGACGATGTTCAGGGTGCCGCTGCCGACATCGATCGCCGCATTGGCGCCCGTCGAGGATTTACTGAAAGAGTTTTCGCCTTCGACGACCAACGTATTTTCGCCGTCGCCGAATTTGATCAATGAAGTCGTCCGCGTCGTCGTGACGTTGAGGTCTTAGATAAAGAGGTTGAGCCCCGAAGCGTCGCTTGCGTTGATAAACAGATTGGACAAAGCGTTGCCGTCGGCGCCGATGATTTTGACGTTTTTGACGCCGTCGGCGATGGTGATCGTGCCGGTGGTGCCGTCGGTCAGTTTATAAACGCCGTCTTCGGTGATCTCGTCGCCGCCGTTGAGCTCTGTTGCGGGAGCCGAAGTCATTTCCTCGGCGACGTTGGCGTTGTCCAAAACGATATTGAGCCCACCGATCGAAAAAGTTTTGCCGTCTTGAGTGAAGACTTCGGTAGGAGTGCCGTTGCTGTCGGTGACGGTGATTGTGTCGCCGACTTTGGCGGTGCCTGTGATGTGGACGGTCGCGCCGCTCTGATAGTAGGTAACGCCGTCTTCGGTCGTTTTTTCGCCGTTGACTTCGCCGATCGCGAGACTCGAGTCCGCCGATTTCTCAATTGAGATCGCATAGCCGTCGGCGAAGCGCTGAAGATCGAATTTGAAGTCGAGGATCGAGCCGCTCATATCGTCGACCCCCCCCCGTGCGAAAGATCACTAATAAATTTTAAGGTCATAAAAACCACTCCCCTTGGACGATAATTCAGATGCGCTTTAAAATTTATCGATGAAAATGAAATTTGACTTTAGTTTATCGCGATAAAGATTTGTTTATAATAAAAAAGCGGCGCCCGCTCCGCGCGGAGGTCGCCGAATTTTTTTGCCTCAACAAAATTATTTTTGCCGACGGTCGAGCCTCATGCTTTATCGTTGACAATGGCGAGGATTTGTTCCTCGGTTTGACCCGTCGCCTTCTTTATGATCTCGATCGGAGTGCCCGCCTTGAAAAATTCTTTTATCATTTCAAGAGTTCTTTCGTGGCGCCCTTCTTTGAGCCCTTCTTTACGCCCAGCTTTGAGACCCGCTTTGAGACCCGCTTTGAGACCCGCTTTGAGACCCTCTTTGAAACCCGATTTGTGAGCTCCCTCGCGGATTGCTTCCCGTTCCGCCGCCGCATCATACTCGAACCAATACATTTCCATCGAGCCTCATGCTTTATCGTTGACAATGGCAAGGATTTGTTCCTCGGTTTGACCCGTCGCCTTCTTTATGAATTCGATCGGAGTGCCCGCCTTGAAGAATTCTTTTATCATCGTAATCGTGCCTTCTTTGAGACCTTTTTTGAGCCCTTCTTTACGCCCCGCTTTGAGACCCGCTTTGAGACCCGCTTTGTGAGCTCCCTCGCGGATTGCCTCCCTCTCCGCCGCCGCATCATACTCGAACCAGTACATTTCCATTACCTCCTTTATGTTCGTCCGAAGATATTCCGCCATCACATTCCCTTTGATGCAATAGTTGACCGCGTCTCGTATCGCATCAAGCAAACTCATTTTCTGCCTTCGATTGTACTCTACACGATCCACGAACGTACAGTAATTCTTCAGAGACTCACTTCGTCCGATCAGCTCCCGATTGTTCCCCGCGTTGACGTTTAGGAACTTCACCTTCAACTCTATATCCGTACTCTTATTAAACGAGTCCGACAGCCTCATCTCTCGACGCTCGGGCGCCTTCCTCAAACCGTTGTAGATCACAAAAAACTTCGGCTCGAGAAATTCTATCGCGTCTTCATCATAGAATTGCCGAGAATTGTCTACGCCGCGCTTCAACAGCTCCACAAAATAAAACAGCATTCTCAACGGCATGTTCTCATTCAATGTACTCTGATGTTCGATCAAAACGATCAACTGATTTCGAAACACGCACGAGATATCATTTTTCACCGCGCTGAAGAACAATCCATCGAGAGTGTTAAGCTCGATCTCGTCGGGATCGTCGCAATCGCTGTTTGTCAATGCATTCAGCAACGACAGCAACCTCCGCTTGTCGTCCAAAAAATAGTGTCGGAACAACGAATCTCGATACTTGGGCTTTTCCATTTTTACACTCCCATCAAATATTTCTGCCGCGCCGACGGTCGAGCATTTCTTTCGCCACCGCCAACATCAATTTTATTCGATTGAGCTGATTGACTTCGCTCGAGCCCGCGTCGCAATCGATCGCCACAACGTTTGCTCCCTCATACGCCGCGCGGAGCTCATGCATCACGCCCTTGCCGGTGATATGATTCGGCAGGCACCCGAACGGTTGAAGGCAGATCACATTGCTCACGCCCGACTCGATCAGTTTGACCATCTCGCCCGTCAGGAACCAACCCTCGCCCGCCATGTTGCCAACGCTCACGTGTCGAGACGCCAACCGCGCCGTATCTTTGATCGAGTGCGGCGCGCGGAAGTGTTTGCTTTTTTCGAGCGCGGTCTTCATCGGTCGACGGAAAAATTCTATCAGCTGTATAAATACTTCCGCCCAAAATCTTTCGACCCGACTGCCCTCGAGCAATTGTCGTTTCGCGATCGCGTCGTAGGCGATATACAGGAAGAAGTCGACGAAGTCCGGCATCACCACTTCCGCGCCTTCCGACATCAATATTTTTTCGAGCTGATTGTTGGCAATCGGATGATACTTGACTAAAATCTCGCCGACGATCCCGACTTTCGGTTTGATCATCGTCTCGTCGATCGGGATCGCATCGAACTGCCGCACGATCTCACCGATCAGCCGTCGATACGACAAATAATTTCCGTCGAGCAGTTCATTTTTCGATCGGATCATAAATTCTTCGTAGATCCGCTCCGTCTCGCCGCGCCGAATTTCATACGGCTCCATTCGATTGCGCACATTCATCAGCAGGTCGCCCAGCACCGACGCCTTGATCGAATCGATCAGACAGTCGCGGCTCAGTTCAAACGAATCGGTCTCGTCCGGCAGTCCCCAACACGCAAACACCGGCACCCGATCGAAGCCCGCATACTTCAGCGCTCGACGCAACACGCTGATATAATTCGTCGCGCGGCACGCCCCGCACGTCTGAAACAGTATGATTGACGTGTGCTCGGGATCGCAACGCCCGCTCGACAGCTCCGCAATCAATTGCCCGATCACCACGATTGCCGGATAACACATGTCATTGTTGACGTAGCGCAGCCCGAGATCGATCGCCGCCTTGTCGGGCATCGACGGGATCACCACCCGATAATTGTATTTGTTGAGCACCGTCTGCATCAGCTCAAAATGGATCGGCGCCATTTGCGGCGCTAAGATCGTATGCGTCGCTTGACAATCGGCGGTGAAGCGCGGACGCTCGATCGGTTGCACGTCGTGATATGGAATTTCTTGACGGTGATTGAGCGCGGCAAGCAACGACCGCAATCGAATCCGCGCGGCGCCCAAATTCGAGACCTCGTCGAGTTTGATCATCGTATAAATGCGATCGTGACTTTCGAGAATTTCTTTGGTCTGATCGGTCGTGAGCGCGTCGAGCCCGCAACCGAACGACGACAGTTGAATCAGCGTCAGTTGAGGATTTTCGGCGGCGACTTGCGCGGCGTGATACAAGCGCGCGTGGTAGCTCCACTGATTGACGACCGACAGTTGCGGCGACCGAACGGGCATGTGATAGACCGCGTCCTCGGTGACGATCGGCAATCGATACGACTGAATCATTTCGGGGATGCCGTGATTGATTTCGGGATCGATGTGATACGGTCGACCGATCAGAAGAATTGCGTGTTCGCCCGTCGATTGAATACGATCCAAAATTTTTTCGCCGTACTGCTCGACGTCCCGACGGTATTTCTCCAATTCCGCATGCGCCGCGCGGACGGCATCATCGATCTCGCGACGATCGATCGACGGAAATTCTTCCGACAATCGCTTGGAAAGTTTTTTCATGTCGTCGACGGGAAGGAACGGTTGAATGAATTTTATATTGCGCTCGCGGAGAATATCCATGTTGCCGCGAATGTTCTCGGCGTATGACGCCACGATCGGGCAATTGTAATGATTATCGGAGCGCGTGTCGAAATTATACGGCTCGCACGGATAAAAAATCGTTTCGACGCCGCGCTCGATCAAATCCATGATGTGACCGTGCGCCAACTTCGCGGGGTAACAGAGTGAATCGCTCGGTACCGTCGACATGCCCTTATAGTAAAGTTGAGCGCTCGACTTGCCGCTGAGCTCGACGCGATATCCGAGCGCGGTGAAGAACGTAAACCAGAACGGATAATCCTCGTACATGTTGAGCGTCCGAGGCAGCCCGATCACTCCGCGCGGAGCATTTTCAATCGACAGCGGCTCGTAATCGAAGACGCGCTTATATTTGTAAGCAAAGGCATTGGGCACGTCGGACTCGGTGATCGGTCGACCGCCGACGCCGCGCTCACATCGATTGCCCGTAAAATATTTGCCGCCGTCGGGGAATGTCTGACGTGTGATCAAACATTTGTTGCCGCACCCCTTGCATCGATACGACTTGGTTTGGACGGAAAAATTTTCGAGCTGATCCGCCGTCAACACCGAAGAAAGATGTTCGTTGGCATCGAAAGAATGAGAATTGGGAAGGGCGACGGAAGATTGGGCGGCGGCGGAAGAATTGTCGGCGGCAATTGTGAGAGGCGTCGCCCCGTCGCTCCCATTACGCATTACGCATTTCGCATTACGCATTGCCAATATCGCCGCTCCGTAGGCGCCCATCAGCCCCGCGATATCGGGTCGAATCACTTCTCTACCAATCAATTTTTCCATCGATCGAAGGACGGCGTCATTGTAAAACGTCCCGCCCTGCACCACAATGTGATCGCCCAGTGTCGATACGTCTTTCAACTGCATGACTTTGAACAGCGCATTTTTGATCACCGACAGCGCGATCCCCGCCGAGATGTCCTCGACCGAGGCGCCGTCCTTTTGCGCCTGTTTGACTTTCGAGTTCATGAAGACGGTGCAGCGCGTTCCGAGATCGACGGGCGCCTTCGACGTAATTGCCTTCGACGCAAACTCCGCCGCCGTCATGTGCAGCCCTTGAGCAAAATTCTCGATGAACGAGCCGCAACCCGCCGAGCACGCCTCGTTCAATGTGATGTTGCCGATCGAGCCGCGATCGACGAAAAAACATTTCATATCCTGACCGCCGATATCGAGCACGAACGTCACATCGGGGCAAAACTCTTGAGCCGCGCGGAGATGCGCAAACGTCTCGACTTCGGAGCCGTCGGCATGGATCGCCGCCTTGACGATCGCTTCGCCGTAGCCCGTCGTGAACACGCCGCCGATTGTCGCCGTCGACGGCATTTCGTTATACAGTTTTTTGAGCGCGGCGACGACCGAAGTCAACGGCGATCCCCCGTTGCTCCCGTACGACGTAAACAAAATCTCCCGATCGCGACCGATCGCCACCAGCTTTGTCGTCGTCGAGCCCGCATCGATCCCCACATAAATTTTTCCGACGTAATTTTTTAGCACTCCGCGCGGAACTTTATTTCGATCGTGCCGCGCCTTAAATTTTTTGTAATCCGCCTCGTCGTCGAACAGGACAAAATCCGCCGGACGCACATCATCAGCCGACGCCTCATTGACTTTTTCGATCGCCGTCTCGAGCCGTGCCGTGTCGATCGGTTGAGCCTCTTCGCTGAGCGCCGCTCCCATCGCCACGAAATAATTTCCGTCCTCGACCTCGACGACATGATTCTCATCGAGATTGAGGGTCTCAACGAATCGTTTTTTGAGCTCCGTCAAGAAATGCAACGGTCCGCCGAGGAACGCCACGCTCCCGTCGATCGGACGCCCCTGCGCGAGATTGCCGATGGTCTGATTGACGACCGCCTGAAAAATCGACAGCGCGATATCCGCTTTCTTGGCGCCGTCATTCATCAGCGCCTGAATATCGGTCTTCGCAAACACTCCGCAGCGCGACGCGATCGTGTAAATCTGCCGTCCTTTTTCGGCGAGCGCATTCAATCCCGCCGCGTCCGTCGACAACAGCGCCGCCATGTGATCGATAAACGAGCCGGTGCCGCCCGCGCACACTCCGTTCATGCGCTGTTCGGGAGCGGAGCCGAAGTAAGTGATCTTGGCGTCCTCACCGCCGAGCTCGACGACGGTATCTGTCGACGGGATAAATTTTTTGACGGCGGTCGAGCAGGCGATCACCTCTTGGACGAAGGGCAACGAAATTTTTTTGGCGATGCCCATGCCTGCCGAGCCGGTGAGCGCGAAGTTAAAAGTTTTTTCGCCGACAAAATTTTTGAGGGTCGACAGATTTTTGGAAAGCGACTTGCCAATCTCGGAGAAGTGGCGGGAATAATTTTTGCAGACGAGCCGGTTGGCATCGTCGAGCACGACGAGTTTGATGGTCGTCGAGCCGATATCTATTCCGACGTTCATAAAAAAATCACCTCATTGCTTTTATTCTATAGCAATCGAGGTGAAAAAGCAATCGCCGCAGACATTGAAAAAGTTCCCGTCGCACGGACGAGAACCTTTTTATATCGATTAAATTGATCGCGCCTATTGTTCCGCCGCTTTTAAAGCGGCTGGCGGAGGGGGTGGGATTCGAACCCACGGTGGCTGTTGACCACACTTGATTTCGAGTCAAGCACCTTCAACCGCTCGGACACTCCTCCGC
>CALGGP010000162.1 GCA_937915885.1 uncultured Selenomonadales bacterium
CTGACAAAGGCGGGGCGCCTTCGACGACGGTCGGGCGCTGCCAACGCGGGATGTCGTTTCCTCCGCCGAAGGTCGGGCGTCGACAACGCGGGGCGTCGTTCCTCCGATGAAAGTCGGGGCGCCGTCAACGCGGGTGGGAACCACTGTCCTCTGTTGGGCGCCGGCTACGTGGGCGGGAGCGTTGACGGCGCCCACTAAAATTTATTGTCGGACTTTAAAACTGATTTAAGAAGCGCACGTCGTTGTCATAGAACAGCCTCATGTCGTCGACGCCGTACTTGAGCATCGCTATCCTCTCGATCCCCAGCCCGAACGCAAAACCGCTGACCACCTTCGGATCGTAGCCGCTCATCGACAGCACATCCGGATGCACCATGCCCGCGCCGAGTATTTCAAGCCAACCCGACCCATGACACACCTTGCAATCCGTTCCATGCCCGCCGCACATCACGCACGACACATCGACCTCCGCGCTCGGCTCCGTGAACGGGAAAAAGCTCGGACGCAATCTCATGCGCGCCTTCTCTCCAAACATCTGCTTCAAAAAATATTCCAGCGTCCCCTTCAGATCGCCGAATGTGATCCGCTCGTCGATCACCAGCCCCTCGACCTGCGTAAACATCGGCGAATGCGACGCATCATAATCATCGCGACGATACACGCGCCCCGGCGCAATCATTCTGATCGGCTCATTGTTCGAGTGCCGCTCCATCGTCCGCGCCTGCACCGGCGACGTCTGCGTCCGCATCAAAATTTCGTCGGTGATGTAAAACGAATCCTGCATGTCCCGCGCGGGATGATCCTTCGGAAGGTTGAGCGCCTCGAAATTGTAATAATCCGTTTCGACCTCGGGACCGTCCTCCACCGTATAGCCCATCTGCAAAAAAATTTCTTTGACGCGATTCAACGTCAACGTGAGCGGGTGCAGCCGCCCCGAGTGAACGCGGCGCCCGGGCAGAGTGATATCAATTTTTTCGGTCGCAAGTTTTTCGGCAAGCTCTTTCGATTTGAGCTCGGCGGTCTTGTCGGCGATGAGCGCCTCAATCTCCGTGCGGGCGGCATGAAATAATTTGCCGATGTTTCGCCGCGCGTCTTCGTCGAGTTGCCCCATGCCGCGCATCAGCTGAGACAGTTCGCCTTTTTTGCCCAAGAACTTTACTCTGATTGCGTCGAGCTCTTTAAGGTTGGTCGCGTCGACCGAAATTGCCTCTCGCGCCGCGCGACGGATCGATAGAATTTTTTCTTCCAATGTCAAGCCTCCTTGGTGTAACTGCTCATAAATTTATCACATTACGGTCGATAATACAAACAGTTTTTTTGCGCCCGCCGATCGGATAAAAAAAATCCCCGTCGCCGGAGATTTTCTTCAGTCGCTCAATTGCGGCTCAACATACAGCGCTTTGACAATGATGTTGATCGCGTGAACCGCCATGCCCGTCGTAAATTCGATCGCCTCTCTCACTCGAGCCTGCGTCTGAGAGATCAGCGTCGGGATATGACTGCCGTAATTCAACACCACCTCACACGAGATCGCCAGCCCGCGATCTTCGTCGCCCTGCATCAGATGTTTGATCGTCACGTGCTTGACGTTTTTGATCGATTCCTTTGCGCGGACGATCTTCTCAACAATCGATCGGATCACGCGGTCGTCGATGATCAGCTTGCCGTAATAGCTGAAGATCGGACGGACGATCGATTTCTCGCCCAATTTCCGTCGCTTCACCCTCGAGCGCTTAAACAGCGACTGCAACGGATCGATCAGATAGCCCGAGAAGTGCGACTTCAATTCGATCGTCGGCACCGGAATTATATGCTTGCCTTCCTTCAATCGATGGAATTGCGCCGCCTGAATCTCCCGATTGGAGGCAATGTCTTCGATCCGAACGATCAATTGTATCGACGGCAATTTGAGCGTCTTTGCGATCTTATGTACCATGTTTTCGGACGTGCCGATGATCAAAATTCTGTGCGGCTTGATCCGTTGGATCGCGTCCCTGACTTCTTCGGCATGCCCCGGCAGGACAAAGATCGCGCGTCGGACTGCCATGATTTTATTTTTTTCCTTTTTGGCGGAGGAACCGGCAATAATTTTGCCGCCGCGAATGAGAATCCCGTCGTCAATGATGGCGTCGGCGTGATGATCCTGCGCGACTTGCAATGCCCGATAACTCTTGCCGGTGCCGCTCGCTCCGACCAATGCAATTACGTCCAAACACATCACCGCCTACGATGCGGCGCGATAAAATTTCTCGGCGTATTTGTCTTCGACGGTGAACTCGCCCAACTTCGCAACGTAGCGTGAGGCGATCCCGTGAAAATCCGAGCCGCCGCTCATCAATAAATTATTTTCCTCGGCAAGCGCGGCGTAACGTTTGATGTCGTCGGGCGTATGACACGGATAAAAAACTTCTATCGCATCAATCCCGCTCCGACAAACCTCTTCGACCGTCGCATCGTCACCGACCAATTTCGGATGCGCCAGACACACCGTCCCGCCCGCCTTATGAATCAGACTGATGATCTCGTCGAGCTTGAGCAAATATCGCGGCACATACGCCGCCCTGCCCTTCAACAGCATCTTGTCAAAGGCGTCGCGCACGGTCTTGAAACAACCGCTTTTGACAAGCGCCCTTGCAATATGAGAGCGTCCGATTGACCTGCTCGTGTCGGCGATCTTCAACACGTCCGCATCTTTGATCGCGCAGCCGTTTTCGCGCAGCTTTTTCATTATCTCGCTGAATCGCACCCAACGCGCGTCGGTAAGTTCGTTGAGCTTATCGAGCAACTTGCCGTTGTAAATGTCGATGTTGTAGCCGACCAGATGAATCTCGCGCTCGTGAGCAACTTTGAGCTCGATGCCCGGGATCACCTTAAGCCCTTTGGCAGGATAAAGTCCGTTCTCGTAGAGATGTTGAAGTCCGTCGACGGTGTCGTGATCGGTGATCGCGATGTAATTCAATCCGATCGCCTTCGCCGTCGTCAATAACTCTTCGGGCGAAAGACTCCCGTCCGAAAAATTTGTGTGCGTGTGCAGGTCACCGGCCATTATGATTTTGTCCTCATTAACGGTTTTTTCTAATCGGAGGTAAACGTCTCAGCGCGGCTCGACGATGAGCTTGATTGCAGTTCGTTCACTGCCGTCGATCTCGATATCGGTGAAAGCGGGTATGCAGATGAGATTGACGCCGTGCGGAGCCACGAAGCCGCGAGCAATGGCAATCGCTTTAACCGCTTGGTTCAGCGCTCCGGCACCTATCGCCTGCATCTCTGCACTGCCGCTTTCGCGGATAACTCCGGCAAGGGCTCCGGCGACGGAATTGGGGTTAGATTTGGCTGACACCTTTAAGATTTCCATGACTAATCCTCCTCTCCTTGTTGCATCGACGTTTTCTGTTTGTAAGTTTGCTGCGGCTTCTTCTGCAATTTTTATTCGTGTTTAATTCTGCAGGCACTAATGAAATTCCTGCTTTTGGGTTTACGCTATTTTTGTTCGACGACGATGCGCGGAAAGAGTTGTTGAGGTTTACCGACGGCGTGTTCGACGGGGAAGGCGCCGAACGCTTTGATCGAATCGATTTTGAGCTGTTCGATCGGATCGAGCTTCAATTGATCGAAAATCTTTTGGGCGGTCGAGGGCATGAACGGCGATATCATGACGGCGATCGTCCGAAGGCTTTCGACGAGATTATAAAGGACATTGGCGAGCGCCTGAGCTTGCGACGGGTCTTTGGCGAGCTTCCAAGGCGCGGTCTCGTCGATGTATTTATTCGAGCGCGAGACGAACGACCACACGGTTTTGATCGCGTTGCTTAACTCGAGCCGATCCATCATCGAGATATAATTTTGGACGGTCGATTGAGCGTCGGCTTTGAGCGACCGATCGATATCGGAATCTCCGCGCGGAGCATTGACGATGCCTTTTTGGAATTTGCCGATCATGTTGAGAGTGCGATGCAAGAGATTGCCGAGGTCGTTGGCGAGATCGGCATTGATGCGATTGATGAGTGCGTCGCGACTGAAGGAGCCGTCCATGCCGAGGGTGATCTCGCGAAGGAGAAAATATCTGATGGCGTCGGCGCCGAACTCGTCAATGAGGAGCATTGGATCGACGACATTGCCCTTTGACTTGGACATTTTTTCGTTGTCGATGACGAGCCAACCGTGCCCGTAGATTTGTTTCGGGAGCGGGAGGTTGGCGGCGATGAGCATGCAGGGCCAGATGATCGAATGGAAGCGGACGATTTCCTTGCCGACGAGATGAATATCGGCGGGCCAAAAATTTTTCATGCGCTCGGGATCGTTTATGAGCGGCGTGATGTAATTTATGACGGCGTCGAACCAAACGTAGATGACGTGTTTCGGATCGTTGGGGACGGGGATGCCCCAATCGAACGTGGTGCGCGAGACGCATAAATCCTCGAGCCCCTGTTTGATGAAGTTGATCATTTCGTTGCGACGTGAGGTCGGCACGACGAAGTCGGGATTATCCTCGATGTGTTGAAGAATTTGCTCGGCGTATTTGGACATGCGGAAGAAGTAGGCTTCCTCCGAAACATTTTCGACGGGGCGGTGACAATCGGGGCAACAGCCGTGCTCGTCGAGGTCGCGCTCGAGCCAATAGCTTTCGCAGGGAGTGCAGTAGAGTCCGGAGTAAGTACCTTTATAGATGTCGCCGTTTTGTTGAAGGCGCTCGAAAAAATCTTGGACGACCTTTTGATGGCGGGGCTCGGAGGTTCTGATGAAGTCGTCGTAGGAGATATCGAGGCGGCGCCAGAGTTCTTTGAACGAGTCGACGATGGGATCGATGTACTCGAGCGGCGATTGATTATGAGCCTGAGCGGCGCGCTGGAGTTTTTGTCCGTGTTCGTCGGAGCCGGTCAAAAAAAATACGTCGTGCTCGGTGAGACGCTTATAGCGGGCAACGGTGTCGGCGATGGTGGTGCAATACGCGTGCCCGATGTGCAGCTTTTGACTGGGGTAATAAATCGGTGTCGTGATGTAAAAAGTTTTTTTCATGAAACAGCCTCCAAAAATATTTTCCCGCCAGATCGGAAGAGCAC
>CALGGP010000163.1 GCA_937915885.1 uncultured Selenomonadales bacterium
AAGTTGCCGTAAATTTCAGGCTCGCGCGTCCCCAACAAATTTAAATTCGGTCCGTTCAAAACCAAAATTCGTTTGACGTTCAAGCCGTCATTTTCTGATTGCAAAGCCAATCTCTCCTTCCGTAACGGGCAAGTCGGCAAGCTCCAAGCTCGCAACGTTGATTCGACCTCTGCCCTTTTTTATTTTCTCAATAAGCTGTTCAATAATCTGCGCCGTGCCTTGCAGTTCCATAGTAACTGAACCGTCGCGCTCATTTTTTACCCAGCCCGTCGCGCCCAATTCCCGCGCAGAATTCCTGACGAAGACTCGAAAGCCAACCCTTTGAACGCGCCCTTCAGCACGCCCCGCCTTGCGAACAAAATTTTCAACAGCGGGCTTGCAGTATTTATTCGTAAGTAAGCCCATAATCAATACCTGATAGCAAATTTGTTTTCGCCGGGGACAACGGGCAAATCACTCTGTTCAAAGTTGGTGACCTTAATCCAATCGTTGCCGCGCTTGATTTTGGCGATAAGACGTTCGACGGTCTCAGGCTCGCCCTGCAATTCCATGGTGACGGATTTATCGCGCATGTTCTTGACCCAACCCGTTATGCCGCGCTTCTTCGCCTCCGTCTGCACGAAAAACCGAAACCCGACGCCCTGCACTCGACCGTGCGCGCGCCCCGCCTTGCGAATCTTATTCGTCATATCCATATCAACAGGAGCCTCCTCTACTTCGTCCGCGTCCAAAAATTTTTTGAGCCAATTTTTTACGGAAGTAATCATCATCATTCACCCGTCGATCGAATCAGCGACCATTCCTCCGCCGCCCGATCTAATTTTAGCCTCACCAACTGTTGTGCGTGCGGCGCCGACGAGATCATATTGCCTTCGGCATCGACCATCGACGCCAACCGTTGTCTGAACGTCTCGCCCGTCGGCTGCAACACTTCTATCATTCGCCCGACTTCCATCTTGCCGCGTTGCTCGATCGTCGCTTCCATCGTCGATCGATCAAAACTTCGGACGATCCCTAAAAATTCCGCCGTCCGCTCCGACTTCGACCGATCCGTTATCATCGTCCCGTCGCGATCGTCGATAAAAAATCCCGTCGTAAACGGTCGATGCGCCGTCTTATTCAATTCATCGATCCACTCCGCGCGGAGCTGCCATCGATCGGGATCGTCGAGCCAACTGTCAATCGCTTGTCGATAAACTTTCACCGTCGACGCCACGTAATGCACCGACTTCATTCGTCCCTCGATCTTTAAACTGTCGACGCCGCTGTCCATCACTCGGTCGAGGCAACTCAGCAGACACAAATCTTTCGAGTTCATCACGTAGGCGCCGCGCTCGTCCTCATCAATCGGAAAAAATTCGTTTGGGCGTTTTTCTTCGACGAGTGAATATCGCCATCGACAAGAGTGCGTGCATTGCCCGCGATTGCCGTCGCGTCCCGTCAAGTAATGCGACAGCCAACAGCGCCCCGAATACGACAAACACATAGCGCCGTGCACAAACATCTCGAGCTCGACGTTGCAGTTTCGACGAATTAATTTGATCTCGTCGAGCGACAACTCCCGCGCCAAAACGATCCTCGACGCGCCGAACTCATGCCAAGCATTGACGGCTTGAAAGTTGGTCGTGTTGGCTTGAGTGCTGATGTGGAGTTGAGTGCGGCGGACGATTTTTTTTGCGATCGAAAACAGTCCGAGATCGGAAATGAGAATTGCATCGACGCCGATCCGATCCAAAAAATTTATATAGTCGGAGGCGGCGGCGAGATCGGAGTTGTGCGCAAAGATGTTGGCGGCAACGTAAATTTTTTTGCCGCGCGCGTGAGTGAATTCGACGGCGGCAATCATTTCGTCGTCGGTAAAATTATCGCCGAAGGCGCGCAAACTAAAATTTTTGCCGCCGACATAAACGGCGTCGGCTCCATAGATCAGCGCGGCTTTTAATTTTTCAAGGTTGCCCGCCGGCGCAAGCAGTTCAATTTTTTTATCCCGCATAGATTTTTTTCCTGATGATTTTTAGGGCGCCGTCGAGGATTTATTGTGGGCGCCGCCGACGCTCCCGCCCCCCGAGTGCGGCGCCCAACTGAGCCCGAGGTTCCCACCCGCGTCGACGGCGCCCTCTTTTTTTCCATGAAAGTGAAACTTTCAAAGGGTGGGTGAGATCGGAAGAGCGTCGTGTAGGGAAAGA
>CALGGP010000164.1 GCA_937915885.1 uncultured Selenomonadales bacterium
TGGGCGGGACAAAAAAAACAGGAAGGACAGCTGCAGGACGATCATCCACAAATAATTTATCGCGCCCGTCAACCAGAGCATGCCGTACATGAATTGCGGCGTCGCGAGCCACAATCCGAACACGATCCATGATAAATTTTTTGTCGTCAGTCGGACTTCCGCCAATCGAACAATCAAAACAATCAACAGCCCGAACATCAGAGTGTTGATCACATCGAAAAAAATTTTATCGACCGACATAAAAAATTGAACGAGGCAGTGAGCAACCGTCCGACCGCCCCATACAAAATAATGATGCCATTGCGAACGAATGATGTCGGCTATCGAGCCGATCCGTTCGTCAATCGGAGCACCGACCACCAAATTGCCCGCGCCCGTCCACACGAACGCATAACAATAATCGTCGAACGCCAACGGCACCAATAAATTTCGCGCGAAAAACCAGCCGAGCACTCCGACGAAAATGATCCGCGCGGAAAAATTTTCCGATCTCAATCGAGCACAACGCCGTGATCGGCAAGCAACTCCGCGATCGTCTCGAGACTCCTGAAATTTTGCGGCGTCAAATCCGTCCCCGCCAACTCCACATCAAATTCTTCCTCGAGCATCGCAAACAACTCCTGCAAATCGATCGAATCAATCAGCCCGTCACTGATAAAATCGTCGCTCGCCTCGTAATCGTGCTCGGGGTGCAAGCGCTTCAACATCGCCAAAATTTTTTCCATCGACAATCACCTCGACAGTTCATTGCGCAATTTATATATCAGGCGCGGGGCGTTGTCAACTCGAAATTTTATGATATACTAAAATCAAAACGGAGGTGCTTATGGCAAAAAATATCGTCACGCTCGCCGGCGTCAAGAAACTTTATAAGATGGGCTCGGAGATTGTCGCCGCGCTAAACGGCGTTGACCTTCGCATCGACGAGGGTGAGTTCGTCGCGCTGATGGGACCTTCGGGCTCGGGCAAGTCGACGCTTATGAATATTCTCGGCTGCCTCGATCGCCCGACCGAGGGCTCCTATAAATTATTGGATCAAGAAGTGAGCGGGCTGTCGGACGATCAATTGGCGGCAATCCGAAACAAAACGATCGGGTTCGTGTTTCAGAATTTCAATCTGCTGCCCAAATTGACGTCGCTCGAAAACGTAGCGTTGCCGGCGGTGTATGCGGGGCTCAACTCGTCGAATCGAATGAAGTTGGCGATGGAGGCGCTTGAAAAAGTTTCTCTCGCCGACCGCGCGGAGCATCTGCCGTCGGAGTTATCGGGCGGGCAACGACAACGAGTGGCGATCGCTCGGGCGATAGCAATGCGACCGTCGATAATCATGGCGGACGAACCGACGGGAAATCTCGACACCAAATCGACGGGCGAGATCATGGAAATATTTAAAGACCTGCATCGAAACGGGTCGACAATCATACTCGTCACGCACGAGCCGGACATCGCACAGGCGGCGGCGCGACAAATTCTCGTCAAGGACGGAAAAATTACGAAGGACATTTTAACGGCGCACTCCGACGAAACGATCGACATCGTTTGAATCCGCGCGGAAAAAATAATAATCCCGCCCACCCACCCCATGTTCCTTATCAGGAACC
>CALGGP010000165.1 GCA_937915885.1 uncultured Selenomonadales bacterium
CTTGAGGGGAAGGTGTCAGCCGATAGGCTGACGGATGAGGTGGATGGAACAGCGTGGCTCACCACCTCATCCACCGCTTCGCGGTCCCCCTTCCCCTCGAGGGGAAGGCTTTTTCTTTCGTGAGTATAACAGATAAGAAAGTGTAGTGAGGCGTTTGCCTCTTATCGGGAGGCTGGGCGATGCATGACATATGGAATCCGTGGCATGGCTGCGTCCGTATCAGCGAAGGGTGTATCAACTGCTATATGTACATCCTAAAAAGCCTTCGGGCAGAATGTGTGCGCCAAAATGTGACATTTGCCTTCATCGAAACGGGGACAGTATTCATCAAGGACGGCAAGACATATCGCCTCCCGGACAAACGATTGCAAAGCGAGATGGCGCATAAATCCGGCATGAATTTCCAAGGCAAGCCCATAACCTATCGGCTATGCACTCCCTTGGGGATGCCGATACCTTCGGAGTATCTTTATCAACCCCAATACGATGGAAAGAATTGTGATCAATGTGGCAGTCGGTTGATTTGCAACGGTTGCAGCCATTGCGGTGCTTGCGAGAAGAATACGGGATAATGCCAGCATGAAAAGGTATGCCGCAGTCAGGGGATTGATACGGCCTTGGCAACTTGACAATGATGTGAAGGAGCATATACTCGCCCTCAGAGCAACGGGGCTGACGAATATGTTTGATGTGAATGCGGTTCAGAGGCTGGCCGTCGAGCGGGACTTCCACGAACTGGCTGCTGCATTGACGATGATAGGGCAGGGTATGTATGGCTCATCCTGACGGGCGAATAAGGCAAAACCCCATTGGAGAGGGAATTCACCTCCGATGGGGCTTTTGATTCCTTATTCGACATTTTCTCCTGTGCAGAGTATGTGTAGATTACCGTTCCTATCTTCGATTGTCAATTTGCGGACATGGGACTCATGGTCGGGGATAGTCACATTGAATTTGTGGTTACAGTCATCCACTTCATAAATGAGTCCGCTGAACATGGTAGCCGAAAGGAGCATTTGACATGGCAAGTCAATATGGGCAGCGATAATAGGGAACTCCGGGTACATCAGTTCACCGCAACGAAACAGAGGAATCTTGTACAGTGTCCCTGTAGTCATGCCGCCGAAGCCACCGAATGGCTGATTTGCTGCGACGGGAACACCGCCGATACTTTTGAGCAACTCCTCGTTCTCAATCCAAACAGGAAGCACAGCACCTGTGTCAAGCATGGCACGGAGACGAAAGAAATCCTTCAGCCTTGCTGTTGGGCGCTGTGCCTTTTTTATGAGCGGTAATGTAAACTGTTTCATTTCCCACCTGCCAATATACCCAAGGGGCACAGATTATTGGGCGTAGTGTAGATGGTTTCGATATCTTCCCCGGCAATCTGCCGCCGCAAAGGTTCTGTGCTTGATTTGCCAGCATATTTTACAACCGCTGAACGAACATTCGCACTGTCTTCCCACTCAACATTGGACAGCCCTACCCACTGGTCGGGGTATTGTTTCTCAATTTCCTCCCAAGTCATGCGCTTTTCCATACTAGCACCTCCATTGAGATACGATATATCACTTTTATTATAGCACGTACACTGACGAGGATGCAGTATTTCTCAGAAAATAATTTTCAAGTGACACTTCACTCTATCTGAAGATTATGGTAATATCGGTAGCCATACCCCAAATGCAATCAAGGATTCCTTCTACACTATGTTCCGCATGTGAAGTTCTAAGGAAGTCACAGTTGAGCAACGATTTCTGAAATTGCCACGAGCGTAGCGTTTCCGCTTATGGCGATCCTGTTATTCGGTTTCAATTCGCAATGGAGAAAACCGCCGCGTTTTGATGCTTGATAGGCATCTATTGTTGTCTTGTTCAGCTCTTTTGCCCAATAGTCCGCAATTTGACAATGCGCTGAACCGCATACAGGATCTTCCGGCACAGCTACCTTCGGAGCAAAACTCCTCGAAACACAATCGAAATGGATGCCTTTGGCTGTGGCGTTATGGACCCGTCCTTCCACACGCTCCAAAACGTGAAGATTGGGAGTCATTGCGCGTATCTGCTCCTCGTTTTCGAATACGCAGATCAAATCCAATCCAAGGATGGCCTTTTGGGGACGGACACCGAAAGCTTTCTCCATATCATCGGTGACAGGGATTTCTTTGAGTTCATACCTCGGGAAATCCATTTCATAGAGGTTTCCCTTCCGTGTTATCGTCAAAACTCCGCTAAGCGTATGGAATTGAACGGTATCGCTTTGCTTATCATAATAATTCAATATGACAAAAGAGGACGCAAGTGTGGCGTGACCGCACAGTTCCACTTCTGTTCCCGGAGTAAACCAGCGGAGGTGATAGCCTTTTTCTTCTTTGACGATAAAGGCAGTTTCCGACAGATTATTTTCCATTGCCAATTTCATCATGGACTCATCAGATGGCCACTCCGTCATGACGCAGACCGCTGCCGGGTTGCCTGAAAACGGTTTGTCCGTAAAGGCATCTACTATGTATTGTTTCATTTTGATTCCTTTCTAGATCTCAAGGGAACGCGATACTCGCGGGATTACGGCAGGCATAGCTCCCCACAGATAATTTCTTCATTTGGTACCACCTCGGATGATGGTATATAAGAGTATTTGCAGCCAAGTCTACACTTTCAGCACCTGGTTGTCAAGGAAACGCTGATTAAATGAGCTTTTGTCATTGTCGAAGGATTTTTCTGTCAGGCAAGAAAGATGCCGTGAAGTCGTAGCAGAGCTACGTCGAACGGCATCTGACGCAGCATGACAGAAAAAGACTCGGCAAGGGCAAAAGGGAATTAATCAGTGTTTCCTCAAGTTGTAAACTTGCAAACAGGCGCTGAAACTTATTCTCACTGCTTCTCGCACGGGTACACATTCCGAAGTCGGAAATAATTTGTCCGCGACAAAGAGGAAAGTGAAGAATGCACGTCGAAATAAAGTAAGGCAGGCAATGACTTTTGCAGTATCCACTGGAGGGTTTTTCTTGGACATTGTGCCCATATTACTGCAGCTTTTCTTGGTTTTTTTTCTGATTTTCATGAACGGCTTCTTCGTGGCGGCTGAGTTCTGCAGCGTGAAGATCCGGCCTTCCCGCTTGGAGACGCTCGTGCAGGAGGGGAACAAGCGTGCGGGTTATGCGAAGCAGCTGACGGATGAGCTGGATGCATCGCTTTCCGTCACGCAGCTTGGCATTACGCTGGCCTCGCTGGGGCTTGGCTGGGTGGGCGAGCCCTTTGTGGCGAAACTGATCCTGCCGCTGACAGGGCTGGCGGGGCTTGGTGACACGGTGGGGCACACGGTATCGCTGGCCATCGCGTTTTCCATCATCACTGCCCTGCACATCGTGCTGGGCGAGCTGACGCCGAAGACGATGGCGATTTCCGATGCGGAGCGGATCATGCTGGCCGTGGCGCTTCCCATGCTGCTCTTCAAGCGCATCATGTATCCATTTGTCTGGCTGCTGAACCATCTGGCGAACTGGGTGGTACGGAAGCTCGGATATGAGCCGGGCGGCGAGGGAGAGAGCGCCCATACGGAGGAAGAAATCCGCCTGCTTGTGGAGGAGAGCCATAAGCAGGGACTGATCGATGATACGGAAGTGGATTTCGTAGACAATGTGTTCGATTTCACGGAGCTCAATGTGCGTGAAATCATGGTGCCGCGCACGGATATGATCTGCCTCTATCTGGAGGATGATTTTGAGACGAATATCAAGACCATCCTGGAGGAGCAGATGACGCGCTATCCGATCTGCCGCGAGGACAAGGATCATATCGTGGGGTTCCTGCATGTGAAGGATCTCATGAAGGCCCTTTACGCAGGCAGGAGGCCGAGCCTTCGGCGCTTGAGCCGCAAGGCGCTGGTGGTGCCGGAGAGCATGGATGTGAGCGTGCTGCTGAAGACCATGCAGCAGAATCGCTCGCAGTTGGCCATTGTGGTGGATGAATTCGGCGGTACGGCGGGCATGGTGCCCATTGAGGATATCGTGGAGGAGATCGTGGGCGATATCCAGGACGAGTTCGATGAGGAGCGTCCCACCGCAGAAAGGCGAGGAGAGCTGACCTTTTCCGTGGATGCCAAGCTGCTGCTGGAGGAACTGGAGGATATCCTGGAGGTGGAGATCGACGACGACGATGTGGATTCCATCGGAGGATGGCTCTACGATCAGCTCGGAAGCGCGCCGCGCGTCGGGCAGATGGCGGCGCACGAGGGGAATACGTTCTTCGTGGAGGAAGTGGACGGCGTGAGGATCACAAGGGTTCTCGTGCATTTGGCACAGCCGCTGGAGAAAAAGCATGAGGAGATCGTATGAGCAGAACTCAAAAAATAAAAGTCAACAAAAATAAAAGGAAAGGGAGCGTTGGATGATGGCATTTGATCAGGTACAGTTCGAGGAGATTTTGAAGGAGTTTACGATTGATGCGGAGAGGCTGAGGGAGATCGCGGCGAATTTCCGGCAGGACTTGAAGCTGGGGCTGGAGAACGTGGATGCGTGCTCCTTGCGTATGCTGAAGTCCTATGTGGGACTGCCGACGGGAAAGGAGAAGGGCGAGTACCTTGCGCTGGACTTTGGCGGCACGAATGTGCGTGTGCTTCGGATACGCCTGGAAGGCGCGGGAAAATATGAGGTCGTGAAAAAGGTCGGCAAGCCTTTGATTGTGGAAGGCGAGTATGATTATGTGGGCACCGGATCCACGGCGGATCAGATGTTCGGCTTTTTGGCGGACCTCATTGACGAGGCGGTGGACGGCGACCATGAAACGCCGTACCTTTTGGGGCATACGTTTTCCTTCCCCTCGGAGCAGACGGACCTTTACAATGCGAAGCTCATCATCTGGACCAAGGAGTTTGCGACGGCGGGCGTCGAGGGCAAGGTGGTCAACGACCTGCTGAAGGAAGCCCTCGCGCGCAAGGGAATCACGAATGTGACACCGACGGCCGTCATCAACGACACGGTGGCGGTCCTGCTCTCCGCGGGCTATCAGACGGGGGACACCTATATCGGCTCCATCTATGCGACGGGGCATAATACCTGCTATCTGGAGCCTTACGCAGACAGCGGCGAGGAGCCGATGATCCTTAATATGGAATCGGGCGGTTTCAACAAGCTGGCGCCGAACCGCTTTGACCAGGAATTCGACAAGCGGTCGGAAAAGCCGGTGGAACAGCGTTTGGAGAAAATGGTCTCCGGGCGCTATATGGGCGAGCTCTTCGGCATGGCGCTGGCGGAGCTGCTGGGCGAAAAGGGCAAGGAATACGGCTTCACGGCGATCGACATGTCCGATATCATCCTGGATGAAAGTGAAGCGGGCGATAAGATTGCGGTGATGGTGAAGGGCAAGACCGGAAAGGAGCTGGACGCACAAGCCTGTGCGCAGGTGAAGGAGCTGGCTTCGGCTCTGGTGAAGCGCTCCGCACGCCTCGTGACCGCGACCTTCGTGGGGACGCTCTGGCAGCAGGCCGGAAAGGGCAAGCTGAAGAAGCAGCACATTGCGGTGGATGGCTCGGTCTATGAGAAGATGCCGCTGGCAAAGGACAATATCCATCTGGCACTTTCCGAGCTTTTGGGCGAGGAAGCGGCGCAGGTCGATACGATTCTCGACAACGGAGGCAGCGGCTTGGGCGCTGCCATTGCGGCGGCGATGTCGCAGAAATAAAAAGTTTTCATTGGGACGGTAAAAGGGTTGTGCATTGCTGTACAGCCCTTTTCTTATAGGGCCTGTTCGGAGGACAGGAAGGGGGGAAAGAGATGAAGCAGGCTTTACAGATGAAGCTTTCGCAGAAGCTGTCCATGAATCTGCAGCTTTCGCAGGCGATCCAGCTGCTGCAGTTTTCCGCGCAGGAGCTGCGGGAGGCGGTGGAAAAGGCGTACCTTGAGAACCCGACGCTGGAGATAGAATATCCTGCGGAGGGCTTGGCATCCACCGAGCACGCGGAGGAAACACGGGATTTTGCGGCATGGACGGAATATCTGCGGGGCGATACCAGCCAACCCCGGTATTTCACGGAGGAACAGGACAGCCATGACTTTGCCGCCCCCGCGGGAATCACGCTGGAAGAAGAGCTGCTGCGTCAGGCGCGGCTCGTATTCCGGCAGGAAGCGGAGCTTTCGGCAGCTTGCTTCATCATTGGCTCCCTTGACCGCAACGGCTATCTGACGATGCGGGAAACAGAGATTGCGCGCTCCCTGGGGCAATCGGAAGCATCGGTGCATCAGGTGCTGCTGCGGCTGCAGCAGTTCGAGCCTTCGGGCGTTTGCGCGCGGGATTTGCAGGAATGCTTGCGGATCCAGGCGGAGCAGCGCGGCATCTATGAAGATCTCGTGGCATCCTTGATTGATTGTCATTTGGAACGTCTGGCACAAGAGAAAATCAAGGAAATCGCAACGCTGGAGCATTGTGCGCCCGGAGATGTGCAGCTTGCGGCGGATATCCTGCGCACGCTCAACCCCAAGCCGGGCAATTCCTACGGGAATGAGGAACTGCAGCATGTACAGCCGGATGTATTGGCAGAGAAGACGGAGGATGGCTGGCACGTGGCGATGCTGGATGATCATATCCCGAAATTGCGGCTGTCGGCATCCTACCGGAATCTGCAGGGTTATGACAAGGAGACTCGGAACTATATCGGGCAGAAACTCCGCGCCGCCAAGTGGCTGATCAGCAGCATCGAGCAGCGGCGCAGGACGATCTGCAAGGTGGTGGAAGATCTTGTGATGTGCCAGCACGAAGCCTTCGAGGGAGGGCTTCAGAAGCTGAAGCCGCTCACGATGAAAGAAGTCGCGGATCATATCGGCGTCCACGAGTCCACGGTCAGCCGCGCCGTGCACGGGAAGTATGTCCAGCTCCCCTGGGGCGTGGCCGCCATCAAGCAGTTTTTCCAGTCAAGCGCAGGCGCATCGGATGAAGATGTGCTTGCGGTGCAGGTCAAGCAGGCCCTGCGTGAGATGATAGCGCAGGAGGATCCGCAAAAACCGCTGTCAGACCAGAAATTAGCGGAACTTTTGGCAAAGAAAAACATGCGGATATCCCGCCGCACCGTCATGAAATATCGGGAGCAGCTCGGATATCCGTCATCCGTGAAGCGCAGGAGGTATGAATAAGGCGCCGTCGGCTCGTGGCCGGCGGCGCCTCGATATTTCGGGATCGTTTCTTATTATTTCAGCAGGGAAAGGTTATCCTTGTCGATGATGAGCGGCGTGCAGAGATAGGAGGGCACCGTGATCTTTCCGTTGTTGTAGGTGGAGAGATCGTTGATCACGGGCTGGGTCCCTTCCACCACGGCCTTGATCATGCGCACGCACTTTGCGGTGAGCAGCTCAGGATCCTTTTGGATGGTGAAGGTCTGCTTGCCCTTGCGGATGGCTTCCACTGCCGCAGGATCTGCGTCCTGCCCGGAGATCAATGGCTGAGGGCCGCTGTAGCCCGTGGATTCGATTGCTGCCTGGATGCCGCCCGCCACACCGTCATTCGGTGAGAGCACAGCGGCAGGGGCACTGCCCGGATAATAGGCGGCGAGGAGCTTTTCCATGCGCGCCTGCGCATTCTTCGGCTCCCAGTCCTTGGTGGCGACGCGGTCAAAGGTAAGCTCCCCCGACGGACAGATGAGCTGCCCCTTGTCCAGATAGGGCTGCAGGATCTTCATGGCGCCGGAGAAGAACAGATGCGCGTTGTTGTCTGCGGGATCGCCCGCGAACACCTCGATGGTATAGGGACCGGCACCATTCTTGAGCTGCATGGCCGCTTCGAAGTATTCGCCCATGGCCTCGCCTACCGCTTCGTTGTCAAAAGCCGCGTAGTAGGAAACGGCATCCGTGTTCATGACCAGACGGTCGTAGGCAATGATGGGGATGTTCTTTTCCTTTGCCTCTTTCAACACATCGGTGAGCGCCGTGGAGTCCACAGCCCCGATGACGATGCAGCCGGGCGCATCGTTGATCTGCTCGGCAAGTTGTTCCGCCTGCTGTGTGGCGGTGTCGGCAAAGCGAAGATCAACGGTAAAGCCGTCCTGTTCCAGTGTTTTCTTGATGGTTTCCCCGTTTCGCTGCCAGCTTGCGGATGAATTCGCGAAGGCGACGGCGACTTTTTTATTGCCTTCCCCGTTGTCCTGTCCGCAGCCCGCCGCCAAAAGGGAACTGATGGCAAGGACGGCAAGGCAAAGCACGGTGAAAAGTTTTTTCTGCATGATATGTCCCTCCCTGCCCTAAATCTTGAATTTTGCCGTGGCTCCGGTAAGCTCCTGCGCGAGTCCGGAGAGCTTGCGGCTGGCATCTGCAATTTCGGCCATGGAGGCGGACTGTTCCTCGGTCGCGGCAGACACGGACTCCGTTTCCGCTGCAACGTCCTTGCCGGACTGGTTGATGCCGTCCATGACCTGCACCAGGGCGTCCACCTTTTCCGCAGAACGGCGGGCATCCTGCAGAATGGTCTCCGCATGCTGGGTGAGATCGGAAACGGCTGCGGCGATATGCTCAAAGGATTGTCCGGCGGCTGCCACGATGTCCTTGCCGCTTTCCACATCTTCCGTGCCCTTCTGCATGCGTTTGACCGCATTCTCGGTGTCCTGCTGGATGGAATGGATGAGTTTCGCGATCTTTTGCGCCGCGATGCCGGAGCCCTCCGCCAGCTTGCGGACTTCTTCCGCAACGACGGAGAATCCCCGTCCTGCCTCCCCCGCACGGGCAGCCTCGATGGCGGCGTTCAGGGACAGGAGATTGGTCTGCTCGGCAATGCTTGAGATCGTGTCGCTGATCTGCCCGATTTCCGTGGAACGTTCCGCCAGTTTCTGGATGACATCTGCGGAGGATGTGACAGAATCCGCGATCTCGGACATTTGGCTGACCGCGTTGTCGATGGCTTCTTTTCCGCTTGCGGCGATCCCTTCCACGCTCTTTGCTGCCTCGGCGGAGGCAGAGGCCTTTTCCTCGAAGCCTTGCAAGCTGCTTGCCATTTCGCGGATATCACCGGTGGATTTGTTCACAGCGGCGCCCTGATTGCTGGTATTGGCAGCCACGTTGCCGATGGAGCTGGCGACTTGCTGGGTGGCAAGGGCGGATTGGCTGGCGCTCTCCGTGAGCTGTTCCGCAAAGGAGGAAACCTCGTTGGCGGTCTGCTGGATCTGCCGGATGAGCGTGCGGAGATTCTGGATGGTTTCCCCATAGGCATTGGTGAGGGTACCGAACTCATCCCGGCTGGCGGAGCTGGCATCCACTGTGAGGTTGCCGTTGGACACCTCATGGGATACGTCCATCAGATATTGGATGGATTTGTAGATGGAACTGCTGAGGTAGAATGCCATGAAGCCGGAGAGCAGAGCAACGAAGAGGATGCTGATGATGAGCGTGACCTTCGTGGTGTCATATTTTCTCTCTGCGTCCACGTTTTCCTGATGGATGAAGTCCTTCCGGTTGTCCACGATGCGGGTGAGCTTGGCGTTGATCTTTGCATAGTCGGCCTTCGAGGCTTCCAGAAGTTTTGTGGCCTCCGCAATCCGGTTGTTCTTTGCGAGTGCGACCAGCTGCGCGGAGTTTTTCTTGTAGCTTTCCCAGATGGCCCGCATTTCCTTGAAATCCGTTGCGATATCTGCCGAAAGCTTCGGCTCGAGGCTGTCAAAGGTGATGTCGATCTGGTCTGCCAGCTTTTTGTTCTGCTGTGCCGCCTGAATGCGGTTTGGCAGGGTCGTGGCCGTCACGACCGCGTACTCTCCCTGACGGTAGTCGGATACGGCGTGGTTGCTCTCCGATGCCGCCATGACGCCCTGCAGGTGTTCCGTTGCGATGCGAAGCGCGCCATCGTTGATGCTGTTGAGGCTGTAGCCGGTGTAGATGCCGTTGCACACGAAAATCGCAATGAGCAGTCCGAACACGAGGAACAGCTTCTGTCGGATGGTAAGTGTGTCCAAGATGAAGCCCTCCTTTTCTTGATGCCGATATACGTAGGTATAGTATTCTCTGTGATCATGCCGGAATCCTTCCGTTTTTGTCAAAATATGCCAAATTTGATGTCATTTCATTTCGACTTCAATCAGCCATTAAGTTTTAAGAAAATCTGACGATATACATTATAGGAGAAGTGTCTCTCAGGGGCAGGACCTGCGTCTGAAAGAAACGGATTTCTGTGGCTGCCAACGGATTGGCAGGGAGATGTTACTTTTACTATGAAATCTTAGCGCATACAAGCTAAAGGTGCAGTATGAGCTTAGATTTCGTGTAAGGGCGTTATGCGAAACAGTGTTTCGCATGGAGTTTTGTTCCTGAGAGGAGGATAGTAATGAAAAAATGGCACTACCAGGAGATGAGTTTTCGTGATTGGATGAGGGACAACATTGAGGAACTACGGGCGTTCTTCATGGGTAAGCGGCTGGAGGTCCAGCAGCTGATCACGGTCCTCCGCGAGCTGAATCTGACGTTCGACATCATGAAGCAGTTCAGTATGTACGAAACGGAATTTGTGCTGGGCGGTGAGGAATGCCAGATGATCATCCAGTTCCGGCTGGTTTCCTACTATGGCGATTGGCCGGAGGCCAGCAAGATCGTGATCCGCTCCATTACCTGCAGGGTGACGGACTATATCGAGCCGGACGGGAGCCGGCAGAAGGAACGGGAGCTGATGCGGTGGGATCACAGGGAAATGGACTTTCGCACCTGGATTGCACGGAATATCGAAAACCTGCGCGAGGAACTGGTCGGCAAGCGCATGGCTGCCTCAGAGTTGGATTTTTATATGATCGGGATGAACATCGGGGGAGGGCTTTCCATCCAGCTGCAGCGCCATATGGATGCGTTTTCCTTTGGCATGATGGACGATCTGGTCAGTGTGAGGTTCCGCATCGTCGAATATTACGAGTCAATGCCTGCCAGCAGCATGCTGGAGATTTCCTCCGTTGTCGGGAAACGGACGCGCTATATGGTCAGAGCGGAAGATTTTGCGGAATAGGAACACTTCCCCGCACTGCCACAGGCTGCGTTGGATAAAAGTCGGGGCTGTTGATCCGTAGCAGTCCCGATTTATGCGTTAGTGCGGCAGGAAGTTTCACGCATGAGGGCGAATATATCCAGAAAGCGTCAGAAGGAAATGGAGGATGTTCGGAATGAAGGTTTTGGTCACCGGGGTGACGGGGCAGCTGGGCTACGATGTGATGCGGGAGCTGAAACGTCAGGGCATTGAGGCGAAGGGCGTCTCGCGGCAGGATTTTTCCCTGACGGACATGGAGGCGGCGAGAGCCTGCATCACGGCATACCGGCCGGATGCCGTGATCCATTGTGCGGCCTATACGGCGGTCGATCAGGCAGAGGACGAGGCGGAGCTCGCCATGAAGGTGAATGGCGATGCAACGCGGAACATGGCGGCGATCTGCCGGGATATCTGTGCCAAGCTGGTCTACATCAGTACGGACTATGTATTCCCGGGGGAGGGGGAGGAACTGTATGCTCCCGATGCGCCGACAGGGCCGAAAAACGCGTATGGGCGCTCGAAACTGGCAGGGGAGCAGGCGGTGCAGGAAGTTTTGAAGGAGTATTTCATTGTGCGGATCTCTTGGGTATTCGGCATCCACGGGAAGAATTTCATCCGCACGATGCTGCGGCTGGCAGAGACGCACGAGGAGCTTTCCGTGGTCAATGACCAGATCGGATCGCCCACGTATACGGTAGACCTGGCGCGGCTTCTGGTGGAGATGGTGCAGACGGAGCGATATGGCATCTATCATGCGACGAATGAGGGGGTCTGCTCCTGGGCGGAGCTGGCGGAAGAAGTGTTCCGCCAATACGGGAGCAAGACCAGGGTCGTGGGCGTACCCTCTTCTGCCTACCCGACCAAGGCCGTGCGCCCCAAGAATTCCCGCATGAGCAAGGCGTGCCTGGATGCGGCGGGCTTTGAGCATCTCCCCGGCTGGAAGGATGCCGTGGGGCGCTATCTCATCGAGCTTTCGGCGGAGCAGTGATGTGCGCAGGCATGAAAAGGCTCCCGACAGCGCTTGTTCCTGTCGGGAGCCTTTTTATGCTTTCTGTTTGTTGCAGCTTTATTTGTTGATGATCAGCGCCATGAAGACGAGGTCTTCGCTGCCCTCATTCTCGATGCCGTGCTGCTCGCCGTCGGGGCAGAAGGTCGTCGTGCCCGCTCCGATTTTTTTCTCAACGCCGTTGTCATTGTAGAGCGCCTCGCCGCTCAAGATGTGATACGTCTCGGTGTTGCCGTTATGCGCGTGCACTCCGATCGCCGACCCGGGCGGGATCGTCACCTGCGCGAACATCAGACATTTCCCGTCCATCTCCGCCGGCGTCAGCAGATGCTTGATTGTGATCTCGCCCTTGCCCTTCGACGCTTTGACGGTATTCGATTCGATAAACGCCATCGTAAATCTCTCCTTCGCTCGAATTTATTTCATTCTATCAAACGCCCGATCCCTTTTCAAGGAGGAAGTTCTTTCATTGGTCTATCTGTTGAAGTTCGGCGCAAGTTGGATTTTGCCGCCGGGCATTTTTATAATCGCGTTCTTCGCCGTCGCCGCGTACTGTTTCAAAGTCAAACACGATCCGAAATTGGCGGCGGTGCTCGCGACGTTGACTTTTACATTTTATTTGTTGTGCACGGGATTCATCGCGGAAAAAGTGATCGGCTCGCTCGAAAGTGTTTATATTCCTCCGTCGAATGTCGATGATATTCATGCGGACGTGATCATCATGCTCGGAGGCGGGGCGTTGCCCGACATGCCCGACGTCGACGGCGTAGGCACTTTATGCTCGAGTCCGGCGTCGAGAGTGTTGGCGGCGGTTCGATTGCAACGTCGATTGCACATTCCGATCTTATTGAGCGGCGGTCAGGTTTATTCGGACACGGGCGCGGAGGCGAAAATCGCAAGTCGAGTGTTAAAATCGTTGGGCGTCGACGAGAAAGATATAATTGTCGAGACGCGGAGCATCAACACGACGCAAAACGCAAAGTTCTCGGTCGAGATCATGAGGGAGCGCGGGTTGAGCCGACCGTTGTTGGTTACGTCGGCGTTCCACATGAGGCGGGCGGTATTGAATTTCGCTCAACAGGGCGTGGAAGTGATCCCGTATCCGACGGATTTCATGGTGACGCATTCGCCGCAATTCCATTACACGAAACTGCGTCCGCAATCGGAGGCGCTGTTGTATAATGTGATGGTGCTGCAGGAACGGCTGCGGACGTTCGTCACGGAGTGGTTGAAAATTTGATTGGAGGTGTCGATGATGAAGGAGCCGGATCAGTTTTTAAGAATGTTGGCGACGGTTCTTGCGATCGTAATGGGCGGATTTTTATTGATGTCGTTGCATTTCGAGGTGACGATCGATGCCAACGGCACAAAACACATGTCAATCGATTTCACGCGGGAACGTGGAGATGAGCATCCCGCGAAAACGATGCGTCCGAGCGATGATGAGACGGAAAAATTATTTGACTCGAATCAGAAGGTCGAGCAAGCACAGAAATTTTTTAATAACGGCAAGTTGAAAGAAACGATAGCGTTCTGCAATGAGGCGCTCGAGCTCAATCCGAATAATTCAATGGCGTATACGTTTCGAGGCTCGGCGTATTTCAATATGAGGGAATATCGGCGTGCACTGGAGGATTTCAATAAGGCGATCGAATTGGATGATCTTAACACGTTGGCGTATTACAATCGCGGCAATACTTACGAGCACCTGAACAATCGGACGGCGGCGATAGCGGATTTTACGAAGGCGATCGAATTTGAGCCGACCGCATTTGAGCCGTATCATTATCGCGGCGTGTCGTACGCCAACAGCGGAGAGTATGAAAAGGCGATAGCGGATTACACGAAGGCGATCGAGCTCAAGCCCGGCAACGGAGAATCTTATCATATGCGCGGCAACTGTCGGCGATTTTTGGGGCAAAAGGCGTTGGCGGATGCGGATTATGCGAAGGCGAAGTCACTCGGATTTAACGGCTCGAAATGAAGTTGCGGGGAGGTGATCGTCGTGAAAGAATATAAAACTTATCTTGAAATATCGCGGTCAAATAAATCGACGGATCATCGGCACATCAGACTGTTTATGATTTTGGCGACGATATGTATGATTGTATATCTCTTGGGGTCGATACATTTTGAGTTTGCGATTGGGGCGGACGGCAGCAAACGTTTGACGATTGAAATGTCTCGAGAACAGTCCTCGGCGCTCGTCAAGCCCGATGTTGAGCTGTCGAATTATAATGCAGACAGCTCGACGCGATTGATTGAAGAAGCGCGTCGGTGCATCGATACGGGAGAATATCGAGAGGCGATCGACTTATGCACCGAGGCACTCAGATTGAATCCCGATAACATGGAGGCGTACGCCGTTCGAGGGCGGGCATACGATTACACCGAGGAATATGAGCGCGCAATAGATGATCTCGACAAGGCGATTGCTGCCGGAGCCAATCTTGCCGTCAGTTATCATGCTCGCGGGCTGGCTTATCTTGAAACGGAGGATTATACGCGGGCGCTTAACGATTTTGATGCGTCGATAAACGTTGATCCGAACTTTTATAAACCGTATGCTAATCGCGCGTATGTCCATATAAAGTTGCGGCAAATCGATTCGGTGATAGACGATTGCAATAAAGTGATTGAGCTTGAGCCCGAATTAAGTATGGGCTATCAAAATCGAGCCGTCGCCCACATCAAACAAGGCAATATTTATCAAGCGATGGGTGATTTGGCGACGGCAGCTAAAATTGCTCTCACGAAATAAGAGCCGTATCGGAAAATTTTTTTGGAGTGCAAGGTGATCGGATTGAAAGGAAAATTGATAGTGATCGAAGGCAGCGACGGTTCGGGTAAAGCGACGCAGACGCGAAAACTTTATGAGAGATTGTCGGCGGATTCCGCGCGGAGCGTCCGAAAGATTTCCTTTCCGGATTATCAATCGTCGTCGTCGGCGCTGATCAAGATGTATTTGAACGGCGACTTCGGAAAGCATCCGTCGGACGTAGATGCGTATGCGGCGTCGACGTTTTACGCGGTCGACAGATATGCGTCGTTTAAAACCGATTGGAAAAATTTTTATGAGAGCGGCGGGATTGTGCTCGCGGATAGATACGTGACGTCGAACATGGCGCATCAGGCAATCAAGATTGAAGATCGGCTCGAGCGGCAAAAATTTTTGACGTGGCTTGACGAGTTCGAGTACGAGAGATTGAAATTGCCGCGCCCCGATCTGGTAATATTTCTCGACATGCCGCCGTCGATCACGGAGCGCTTGATTGATGAGCGAAACAAGCTCGACATTCACGAGACGGATCGAAAATATCTCCGACGGTGTTACGAGGCTTATAAAGAACTTGCCGCGCAATATCATTGGACGGTGATCGACTGTTCGATCGATGATGCTCCGCGCGGAGTTGATGAGATAGCGGAAGAAATTTATCGGGCGGTGCGTGAGGTGATGTGACGATGAAGAAAAAATTATTGTCGAGCTTAATGGCGGCAACGTTGGCGCTCGGCAGTTTGACTTTCAGTCCGACGGCGGCGGCGGAGATTTTAGAGTACGTCGGCACGGGCGAATACATCATGAGCGATTATGAGACGCCGGTCGTTGCAAAGGAACGGGCGAAGGCTCGAGCGATGGCGAATGCGCAGGAGCAGGCGGGCGTGTATGTCGAGCGACATTTGCAAGTGAATAATCACATGGTCAACGCGGATGTTATCAACGTGATCACGAAGGGTATAGTGAATTTGATAGGGACGCCGCAATACAAACAGACGCCAATCGATGAGGACGGCGGGAGTTATCAGATCGTGGCGACGGTGCGTGTGAACATCGACAGCGACGACATTGACAAATGGTTTGCGCGCGATGCGCAGGAGCGCGAGACGCTTGTCGAACAGAACAAAGAATTGCAGCGCTCGAACGCGGAGAAAGATCGGCAAATTGAGGAGTTGAAGAAGCAGATCGCGGGCGTTCGGACGGAGGCGGATCAGGAACGGCTGACGATGAAATTCGAGTCGGCGGACAGAGAATTTCAGTCGAATCAAAAGCTTGAAGAAGGCAACAAACTTAAGTATGAACGCAAGTTCAACGAAGCAATTGGAGCTTACACCGAGGCGATCGAACTCAATCCGAAGAACACGAAGGCGTATAATAATCGCGGCTTTGTTTACTCCGATCTCAAGCAATACGACCGAGCGATCGCCGATCTCTCGAAGGCAATTGAGCTCGAGCCGAATTTTGAGAATGCATACAACAATCGCGGTTATATTTATAAGAACCTCACTCAATACGAACAAGCGCTCAGCGATTACAACAAGGCAATCGAGATAAATCCAGATTTTGCGTTGGCATACAACAATCGCGGTAATGCTTATAATGACCTTAATCAGTACGATCAAGCGCTCGTTGATCTCAATAAAGCCATCAACCTTGATCCTAATTATGTAGGGGCATACATTAATCGTGGCGTTTGTTATATTTATCTTGGTGATTATGAACGAGCATTATCAGATTTGAATAAAGCAATTCAACTCGATCCAAACTTTGCGGAAGCATATGCCATTCGCGGTTACACTCATCATATGCTCAAGAACTATAGGCGAGCAATTGAAGATCTCACAAGGGCTCTTAAATTAGATCCAAATGATGCTTATAAGTATAAGGTTCGCGGTGAGGCTTATCGAGCGCTCGGCGACGAAAAGAAGGCTCAAGCAGACTTCGCCAAGGCGCGCGCCCTCGGTTATACCGGCTAAATTTTTTCGTGAGACCGATTGGAGAAAACGATGATGTTGAAGAAAAAATTGTTGGCGGGCTTGATGGCGGCGTCGCTCTCGATCGGAAGTCTGTTGTTCGCTCCGACGGCGTCAGCGGAAATTCGAGAATACGTCGGCACGGGCGAATACATCATGAGCGACTACAAGACGCCGGTCGTTGCGAAGGAACGAGCGAAGGCGCGGGCGATGGCGAATGCGCAGGAACAAGCGGGCGTGTATGTCGAGCGGCATTTGCAAGTGAGCAATCACATGGTCGATGCGGACGTTATCAATGTGATCACGAAGGGTATAGTGAATTTGATCGGGACTCCGCAATACAAGCAGACGCCAATCGATGAAGACGGCGAGAGTTATCAGATCGTGGCAACGGTGCGAGTGAACATCGACAGCGACGAGGTTGACAAATGGTTTGCGCGCGATGTGCAGGAGCGCGAGACGCTTGTCGAACAGAACAAGGCGTTGCAGAGATCGAACGCGGAGAAAGATCGACAGATTGAGGAATTGAAGAAACAGATTGCGGGCGTTCGGACGGAAGAACAGCAGGAACGTTTGATGTCGCAGGTTGAGGCGGCGGACAAAGAATTTCAATCCAATCAGAAGACCGAAGAAGGCAACAGGTACCGGTACTCCAAGAATTATAATAAGGCGATCGGTTCATATACTGAAGCAATCGAACTCAATGAAAGAAATTCATCAGCGTACTTTGGTCGCGGTTGCGCTTACGATAAACTCAAGCAGTACGACCGAGCGATCGCCGATTTCTCTAAAGCAATTGAGCTCGAGCCGAATTTGGCAAATGCCTACAATAATCGCGGTTATCTTTATAATGACCTCACTCAATACGAACAAGCGCTCGTTGATTACAACAAGGCGCTCGAACTCGCTCCGAATGATGCGGTGACATACAAAAACCGTGCCTTCGTTTACAACAATCTCAAACAATACGATCGGGCGATCACTGATCTCTCGAAGGCAATTGAGCTCGATCCGAATGATGCGGAGGCGTACAACAATCTCGGCTTTGTACACATTGCGTTGGAGCAATACGAGCGGGCGATCGTCGAATGCGACAAAGCAATTGAACTCGCTCCGTATATGGATGCGGCATACAGCAATCGCGGTCTCGCTTACGTCCTTCTCAAACAATATGATCGGGCGATTACCGATTTATATAAAGCGATTGAACTCGATCCGCAGTTTGCGCTTTCCTACTACTTTCGCGGACTCTGCTATCAGGTGCTCGGCGACAAGAAGAAGGCTCGAGCAGACTTTGAAAAGGCGCGCGCCCTCGGTTATACCGGCTAAATTTTTTCGTGAGACCGATTGGAGGAAACGATGATGTTGAAGAAAAAATTGTTGGCGGGCTTGATGGCGGCGTCGCTCTCGATCGGAAGTCTGTTGTTCGCTCCGAGCGCGGAGGCTGAAGTTCGAGAGTACGAGGGCGTCGGCAAGTATGTCATGAACTATGATGATAATTCGCGTGATTCGCGCCTTGTCGCCGAACAAAGGGCACGGGAACTCGCGATCCGTAACGCACTCGAACAGAAACGAGATGAGCGTTACGGCAAGGATAATAATCAAAGTCGATACCGACGATGTCGACAAATACTTCGCTCGATGGCAGCAGTACGATAAGGCGGAGCGCGAGACGATCATCAATCGCAACGATGATGTTCAAAAAACAATTGCCGAGCTGGATCGTAAACTTGACGGGCTGCAGAAAAGGATTAATACCTCTGAGTCGAGCGCAAACGGCAAGTTGCAGACCGGCGTCGGTGAATACATCATGAGCGATCGAGAGACGCTCGAAACTGCTAAGCAGATCGCCAAGCAACGAGCAATGAGCGACGCTCAATCGAAGGCAAGCATTTGGGTCGGCAGATACCAAAAAGTGATTAATCACATGCTCTCGGAGGATGTGATCGAAACAATTGCGTGCAGCGTGCTGAAGGTGATCGACGACAGCGAGTTGGAGATCACACCGATTCCCGAGGGCGGTTGGCGTTTCCGTTCAAAGGTTGTGGTGATGATCGATCCGCAATCGATTGATCGGCTGCTCGCGACGGATTCGTCGGTACTTGCTCAAATTACTGCAGAGAACCGACGGCTTCGGGAGGAAAAAGCCGAGCTCGAGCGGAAGATTGCCGCGCTTCGGGGATAAATTGCTTGTTGAATGTTCGAAGATTAAACGATGAAGAAAAAAATTTTGGCGAGACTGCTCGCCGCATCACTTTCAATCGGCAGTCTGATCTTCAATCCGATCGTCGATGCCGCAATCAAGAATTACATCGGCTTTGATGATACGAGCTACGTCGGCGAGCTCGAGTCTCAAGAGATCGTCCGGCTCCGCGCGATCGATAAAGCGAAGCGAAACGCTCAAGAAAAGGCGGGCGTTTATCTAGCGTCGTACTCTCGTTCGAGCAACTTCCGCTTGACCGATGACGAGATCGTCACCGTAACGAACAACATCGTTGACGTGATCAATGTTCAATGCGAGCCCGAGCTCGTCGAGGCGGGCAATCGACAGTTCATTGTTTACAAGGCAACGGTTGAGGTCTCGATCGATACCGACGGGATAAACGATTGGCTCCGAAGACAAGAAGAGGATCGTCAACGATTCGTCCGGCAGAATAAAGAGGCACTCCGCACGGCAAGCGAAAACGATGAACGTCTGGCGATGTTGAAAGATCGCGCCGAAAACATTTCGACTGAAAAGGAACGCACTGATCTCAAACGGGAGTTCGATGTGCTTGACAAAGAATTTCTATCGAATCAAAAAGTCGAAGAGGGTGACAAATATTTATATGACCGCGACTACGGCAAAGCGGTCGATGCATACTTTGAGGCAATCGAACTCAATCCGACAAACAAAACTGCTAAAATCAGTCTCTTTGCTCTTAGCTTCGTTTACGGAGTCGATCAGAGTGCATATGATTTGAAGAAGGCAACAGAGTTCGTTAATGGAAACGATACGTCTCATTACGATAAAAATAAGTTGAAAACGGCAATTGAAAAAGAACAACAAAGAACGATTGCGTATTGCACTTATATTATTGAGCTCGACCCCGGCAGTGCCGCGTCATATGAACGACGAGGTACCGCCTATTACAATCACAGAGACTATGAACAAGCTTTGACAGATTTCAATAAAGCAATCGAGCTCGATCCGGATTATGCGGCAGCGTATTTCGAACGAGGATGGGTTTACAAAAAACTCGGAGACGAGCCTCGCGCTCAAGCCGATTTCGCCAAGGCGCGCGCCCTCGGCTACGTTTTCGAACAAGATTTTTCCATGAGGCAGAAATGATGTGGAGGGCTCGGCGATGAAGAGAAAATTGTTGGCGGCAATGAGTTTGATGCTGATACTGACAATAATTTTGTGCGGCTGTTCCTCGTCTCGATCGAAAGAACCGAGAAAGGATGCAACCTATTATAACAGTCCAGGTATGACATTTTATGAAATTAAAGATTACGACAAGGCTCTTAAATGTTTTACGCAAGCAATCAAGCTTGATAAAAATTTTGCGGTAGCATATTCTAATCGCGGTTGGGTATATGAAGAGCTGAAGGAATATAACAAAGCCTTGCAAGATTTTAACAAGGCACTCAGTCTCGATTCTCGAGATGCATTTACTTATGCCGGTACTTATGCCGGTCGCGGTAGAGTTTATGAATCTTTGGGAGACTATAACAAAGCAATCGAAGATGCGAGCGCAGCACTCGCTCTTAAGTCGGATTTACATGACGCGTATAATACTCGAGCAGTTGCTTATTCTCATTTGGGAAATCATGAAAAGGCTCTTGCCGATTACAACAGCGCAATCTCCATCGAGCCCAACATAGGATTATACTATTCCAATCGCGGTCATGCTTATCGGGCATTAGGAGTAAACAATTTGGCGGACGACGATTTTTCCAAGTCTCGTGAACTCGGATACGTCCCCGAACAAAATTTTTCAGAGGTGAGCAAATGATCCGAGAAGTATTGATTGTCGAGGGGAAAATGGACGTGGTTGCGATCAATCGCGCGGTCGATGCCGACTGCATCATCACCGGCGGCTTCACTCTCAACCGTCGCACTCTCGACAACATTCAACACGCATACGAGCGACGCGGGATAATAATTTTGACCGATCCCGACTCCGCCGGCGAGCGCATCAGAAAATTTTTATCCGAGCGATTTCCCAACGCCAAGCATGCTTTTGTCCCGAAGCTCGACGCCACCGCCAATGACGATATCGGGATCGAACAGGCACGTCCCGAGGCAATCCGCGCGGCGCTGGCTCGAGTGCGGACGTTGACGTTCGAGCCGACGAACGAGTTCGCGATGAATGATCTGATCGTCAATCGACTGAACGGAGCGCCCGATGCGTCGGAGCGGCGCTCGAAATTGGGAGAAATACTCGGACTCGGATTTGCCAACGCCAAAAATTTTTTGAGGCGGCTCAATCATTACGGCGTCACTCGCGAAGAATTTGATGCCGCCCTAAAGGAGATTGAAAATGACCGATAAAATCATTCACCCGACGATTGCCACCGTCAGCGCCACGCGACATATCCTCAAACATTTTAAGCTCCGCGCGAGCAAACGCCTCGGGCAAAATTTTTTGATCGACCGCTCAATCGTCCGAGGCATCGTCGACGCCGCCGACATCATTGACAATGAGCCCGTCCTCGAGATCGGTCCCGGTATCGGCACTCTCACTCAAGGGCTGTTGGAAGCCGGAGCCCGCGTCACCGCCGTTGAGCTCGACAAAAAATTGCCCGACATCCTAGCCGAAACTCTCAAAGGTTACGAGCGCCTTTCGATCGTCCAAGGCGACATTCTCAAGGTCGACATCAACGAACTGATGAATAACCGCCCATTCAAAGTCGTCGCCAACCTGCCGTATTACATCACATCGCAAATCATTTTGACGCTCCTCGAGCAGAAACTTCCGATCACGCGGCTCGTGACCATGGTGCAACGCGAAGTCGCCGAACGCATGATCGCCAACCCCGACAATCTCTCTCCAAAAGACTCCGCGAAAATTTACGGCGCGTTGTCGGTCGCCGTCCAATTTTTTACCGAACCCCGCATCATTTTCGACGTGCCGCCGTCCGCATTCCTCCCGCCGCCCGAAGTCACCAGCTCCGTGATCGTTTGCGACGTTCGCTCAACCCCGCCCGTCGACGTCGACGAAAAATTATTCTTCAAAGTCGTGCGCGGCGCCTTCGGACAACGACGTAAAACCGTCATCAATTCTCTAATCGGCGCCGGATTCGAGCGCGATCAATTAGTCGCCGCTTTCGACAAGGCGGGCATCGATCCCAAGCTCCGCGCGGAGAATTTGACGCTCGAAATGTTTGCGGCGCTCGCCAACGCATTATGATCGAGATCAAAAATCTGTGTAAGACGTTCGACCATCGCGATCAAAACGGTCGGCTCATAAAAAAAATCGCCGTCGATAATTTAAGTTTTTCGATCGAACGCGGAGAAATTTTCGGGCTGCTCGGCAAAAACGGCGCCGGCAAAACCACCACGATCCGAATGCTCACGCTGCAAACTCGTCCGACCGCAGGCGAGATTTTTTTTGACGGCAAATCCGTCGACGAGCGACAACTCGAGATCAAAAAATTAATCGGCGTCGTGCCTCAACACATCAACTTCGATCAGGATTTGACCGTCGGCGAAAATATGATACTCCACGCCCGACTTCATCACCTCGACCGCGCGGAGCGTCAACGACGCATCGACGAACTCTTACATTACGTCGAGCTGTCCGATGTGATCAACGACGGCGTCAAACAATTGTCGGGCGGCATGAAACGACGGCTGTTGATCATTCGCGCGATGATCCATCGACCGCAAATTTTATTCCTCGACGAGCCCACCGTCGCGCTCGACCCCCAAGTCCGACGCCGCATTTGGGAACTGATCCGTCGCTTGAAATCCGAAGGAGTGACGATCGTGCTGACAACTCATTACATCGAAGAGGCGGAGGCGCTTTGCGATCGAACGGCGTTTTTGTCGAAGGGACGGTTGATCGCGCTCGACACTCCGTCGGCACTCCGCGCGGAGCATGACGCATCGACGCTCGAGGAAGTTTTTATCCGATTGACGGAGGCAAAAAAATGATCGAAGACATCATCACCGTTTTTTGGCGCGATTGGATCGTCCTTAAGCGCCGCCTCACCAAATTTATTCTCTCGCGCATGGTCGCCCCCGTTTTGTATCTGACTGCCTTCGGTTGGGGGCTCGGACGCTCCATCACCGTCGAAAGCGGCAGTTATCTCGACTTCCTTGTGCCCGGCATCCTCGCGATCAATTCCATGAACATCGCCTTCAATTCCATCACGCCCGTACACGCCGAACGCATCTATCATAAAAGTCTCGAGGAATATATCCTCGCTCCGATCAATCCATCGGCGTTTGTCGTCGGAAAAATTATCGCCGCCATCCTCCGCGCGCTCATCTCTTCGATATTGATCATCGTACTCGCTTTGATCTTCGGAGCCACGCTCGAACGATTGACGGAACCGTCGACTGCCATAATTTTTTTGATGGTGCTGATCCTCAACTCGATCATTTTCGCCGAAATCGGATTTTTGGCGGCAATGAAAATAAAGACCTACGAAGAAATGTCGCAGGTCAACACATATATTTTATTGCCGATGTCGTTTTTATGCGGCACTTTTTTTTCGACCGCAACCTTGCCGTCCACCGTCAAATTTTTTATTGAGCTGCTGCCGTTGACGCACACCAGCGCACTGTTGAGGGGACTTTCGACGGGAACAACGGCGTCGCTCGGCTCGTCGGTCGTACTGATCACTTATGCGGCGATCATTTTTTGGTTAGATTTACGAGCCTTCAGACAGTTGAGCGATTGAGCGCGGAGTTATTCTTCCGCCTCGTACGCTTCCTTCAACAGGCGCTCCTGCTCCTCTTTCTTCCGACGCTCAAATCGTCGATCCGCAAAGATGTTCGGCATCGCCACGCCGATCGCAATCCCCAATATGATCAGCACCGCGTCAACGCCCGATTGGATCGCTTGAATCAATTGCTCCGTCGACACGTCGCGTATGTTGATGATCGCAAACAACATTCGATAAATCAATACGCCCGGCACCAACGGGATCACCGACGGCACCGTCAAAACTTGCGTCGGCGCGTGCAGCCAATGAATTGCGTAGAGGCTGATGATGCTCACCAGCGTCGAGCCGATGAATGTCCCCGCCACCGACGACCAGCCCAACGTGAATACGCAAAAGTTTCGAGTGCAGACCGCGATCACTCCGCCGATGCCCGCCGCAAACAATAATCTCGGCGGCAAATTGAACAGGATCGAAAATCCCATCGCGCCCATCGCCGCGCACGTCACGAAGCGCGAGTAATCATTGTCCGGCACCATGTGCAGTTGAGTGAATGCGTCGAGACTGACCGCGTTGATCGCAAACACAATCCCGAACGTCATCCCGCCGATCACGAGCGACGTGTGAATGAATCGAGCCGCGCCGCTGATCAGATAGTTGTTGATCATGTCGCTGATGGCATTGATGAGCGGAATGCCCGGCACGAGGAATAACGCCGACGCGATGATCGGATGCCACGGCGTGGTCGTCGGCAGAAAATGCGCGAAGAACGCCAACGCCGTCGCACCGAACGCCGCAAACGCCGTCGTCATGTACGCGTTGATGCCGATCTTGTGACAGTATATCTGGACGAATTTGCCGAACATCGAGCAGACGGCGGTGTAGAAAAATGCGTTGAGGTCGCAACCGAACAGTCCGCAGAACGCGCCGCACGCAAACCCCGTCGCCAAGATCACTTGCCACTCGGAATAATATCTCGGCTTCGACGCGATCGTCTTCAAATTGTCCTCGTACTCCTCGAGTGTGTAATGATCGCGGAGCGCGCGCCACGTCAATTTGCTGATCGCCGAAATGATCCGCATGTCTACCGCGTGTTTGAGACATTTTCTGAAGTTGGTGTAGGAGTGAGTTTCGTCGCTGATGTTGAGCATCAAAGTCGTGTACATGATGTGGAGATTGAATTGCTTCTCGTCGATGCCCATGTATGCGGCGACGCGTTTCATGTCTCGAATGATGCGGCGGGTGTCGGCGCCGTTCTCCATTAACAGTTGCCCCGTCGTCAGAAGCAGCTCGGTTTTTTTGCCGATCGCCGCATAGGTCTCGTGGAGGACGTTTTGTTGCTCGCGATAAGATTTCGTCTCCGTCAAGTGATCGCCCCCTTTTAAATCATAATATAGCAGTCAATAATTCAATGCAAGAAAAAATTTTTCCGCCTGCCAACTGTATTTTACTTAAGTTTTTTTACCGGCGATCGAAAAAAAAAAACGAACTCTAAATTTATGTTGGAAGGAATTTGCATTGGAAAGGATTGATGCTTTATGGCGAACATCAACAACACGACGAACGACACTCTGATCAGCGGCTCCTACTACGCCGACGCGATCGTCAATCGCGGCGAAAACGTCACCATCGACGGCGGGCTGGGTAACGATGTGATCAGTCTGAGCGGCTCGAAACAGGTCGTCAAGTACTCGGGCAGCAACGATACCATCTACGGGCTCGGCGATGACGACATCATTCGCCTCACGAATACTTTCAGTAATTACCCGATCTGGGCAAATGTAAAGTTCAGTGGCTCCGATATTGTTTTGCGTGCGTATGACGATACGTCGCTCACGCTAAAGAACGCCGTCGGCAAAAAATTTAAGATGATTGATGATGACGGCACCAACCTTTTCATGTCAACCGATGGAGTAACGATCTCGAACGAATCGGACTATGCTTTTTATTTCGCCCCCTACTTGGAGAATGCAGTTACCAAAAATATTGTCATAAAAAGCGGAGATCATATAGAGCTGTCCGGCATAGATAACGTCACCGTCATGTCGATCGGCGGCGATGATTTGATCAGTTTGGGCGGCTTGAAAAATTTCATTGTCTACGAATACGGCAACGACACCATCTACGGGCTCGGCGATAATGATACTGTCAAGCCTCACGAATGATTTCCGTGAGCACCCGCTCTGGGCGAATGCAACGGTCAGCGGCTCCGATATTATTTTGCGCGCGGGTGACGAAGTTTCTCTCACGCTCAAAAACGCCGTCGGTAAAAAATTTAAGATGATCGATGCGGACGGCACCAATCTTTTCGTGTCAGCCGACGGAGTAACGATCTCGAACGACTTGAACAGGGATTGGGAATTCACTCCCTACTTGGAGAATGCAGTTACCGAAAATATCGTTGTAAATAGCGGCACGGGCAATGATACCATTACACTCCCCAATGTGGCGAACGGCACCATCATGTCGAGCGGCGGCAATAATCGGATCAATTTCAGTGCCGGTTCCAGTGATAATTACAAATCAGGGTACGGCAATAATGCGAAGGTACAAACCGGCGCGGGCAATGACGAAATTCTCATCGGGACGACGGGATATGTGACGGTTATCGGAGGCGCGGGCAACGATACAATCACCATTAGAAATTACTACTACGGTGATCAGACTCAAGCCAAAAAAACTTATAACATCGTTGACGCAGGCGCGGGCGATGATATCTTCACCGACGGGAGGAGCTATGATGATGGCGGCTACTTTTATGTGAGCAATACAATAACGGGCGGCGACGGAAACGATTCGATCACAGTCTCCGGATATAACTCGATGATTGATGGCGGCAACGGTAATGATTTGATCAAAAACTACGGGGCCAACTCAACGACTGACGGCGGCAACGGCAATGATACGATCGAAGGCCGCGGTCTGATTGTCGGAGGCGCGGGCAATGATCTGATCTCAATCGGCAGCTGGGGGGCGAATTACTCAACCATCAACGCCGGCAAGGGTGATGATACCATCAAAATATCCAGCGATGGCGAATACTTCAACCGCGTTGTGCTTGAATATGCGGCGGGCGACGGCAATGATGTCATTGAACATTTTTCGGGCGGTATCATTCATCTTACGAGCGGCTCGGTCTCGAGTGCCGGGCTCAACGGTTCGGACGTCATGCTTAAGATCGGTACAGGATCGATCCGCATCAAAGATTATTCTTCTTATTCCTCGCCGATCGTCGTAAAAGATGCTCAAAATAAATTTTCTGCCTGGTATTGCACCGGCGAGCCGTCCTCGTTGATAAAAATCGGAGCCGAGTCGTACGTCATCAATGATGGCGAATACGACAGAGCTTTTTTCAACAGTCTCTCGGATACGATCCTGACATTCGATGACACCGGTCAATACCGGGACGTTTTCAACTTCGGATCGAACGTCGAGATCAATAGAACCGGTGATGCACACTCAGAAAACATCGTAAATTACGGCGACAGTACGACGCTCAATGTGAGCGGCGGCTACGGCAATATCGAAAATCTCTTCAACACCGACGTGGTGCTCAACATAACCGATTACTCGGGCGAGATTTATAACAGCGGCTCGAATGTCACCATAAACGGTGGCGGTTGGTATCTCACTAACACCGGAAACAACGTTCTAATCAATGTCAGAGTGTATGACGAATGCGGCGGCGGCAATTACGGCTCGAATGTTACGATCAATGCCGGCGCGGACAATGATTGGATCAATCTCTACGGCAGCAATCAGGTCATTAATTATTCGGGCGGCAACGATACCGTTTACGGCATTACGTCCTCCGATAAGATCAAAATCGACGGCGCGTATTCGACAGTCGCTAACGGCGATAATGTGATCGTCAATGTCGGGAGCGGATCCCTCACTCTCCTCAACGCAAAAGACGTGGCGCTCGACATTTCCGCCCCCTCCGACATCGAAGAGTCTGATTCGTTGTCGAGCGGCATTATCTACGATCCCAAGAAACCGTCGACGATCCTCGTCACAAATCCGTTCAGCGGAATGGTCGACGCCGCAAACTACTCCGATAAAGTCACGATGATCGATGCCTCCGCCGATTCAAATCCCGTCACACTCAAGAGCGGCGACAAGTCGACGGTGCTCAAGGCGGGCAACGGCGGCTCGGTGCTCATCGGCGGCAAGGCGGCTGATAAATTCTACGGCGGCAACGGCGTCGACGTCTTTACTTACACCGTCGGCTCGAGCGGCGCTGATAATTTTTACGACGTCGGCAAAGAAGACATTGTTTCGATCAGCGGCTCAACGCTCGATAAGCTGCACTTCGTCGACAAGAAAGACAGCGTGACGATCACTTTCGACGGCGATGCGAAGTCCAAGCTCACCGTCAGCAAAGTTAAATCCGAAGATCCGCTCACGCTCAACGTCGGCGGTGAGACTTTTGTCTACGGCGCGCTCCCGTCGGGCGTCACTTACGACAAAAATGATGCGAAGACGGCGCTGATTGTCGGCTCGACGGCTGCGGACGGGGTGACGGTCAACGCGGCGGAGATCGTGTCGACGGCGAAAACGCTCAACGGGTCGGCAGCCTCGGGCGCGGTGTATTTGATCGGAAATGACAACGCCAATGTGATTACGGCGGGCTCGGGCGGCTCGACGCTTTACGGCGGTCACTCGACAAAGGCGGTCGCCGACAAATTGATCGGCGGCTCGGGCAAAGATGTATTCGTCTATGCAAAGGGCGATGGCGCCGATGTGATTAACGGTTATAACGCGGCGGACGGCGATATCATCAGCATCGTCGGCGACGCGTCGATCGATAAGAGCAGTTTCAAAGAGAGCGGCAAAAATGTTGCGCTCACCGTCGGCAGTCAAAAGCTCACGATTAACGACGTGCAATATAAGCCGATTGTGGTGGTCAACGGCAACGACACCGTTATATTCAATGAGACGGTGGCGGGGCTCGATTATAATGAAAAACGTACGGCGCTTTTGATTTCCGATCCGTTCGTCGGGACGATTGCGGCGGACGATTATGCGTCGTCCATCGTCACGCTCGACGCCACGAATAACACCGGCGAGATCACTTTGATTGGCAATAAGAAGGCGAAGGTGCTCGTCGGAGGCGCGGGCTCGACGACGATGCACGGCTCGACGGCGGCTGATGTGTTTTACGGCGGTTCGGGTTCTGATACATTCGTTTACTCGGTGAGCGGCGGCAAGGATCAGATTGTCGGTTTCGACAGCGCGAAGGATAAGATCAAAATCGTCGGCACTTCGACGTTGACGGCGGCTAACATTGCCGAGAAGGGCAGCGATGTGATCCTGACGGTCGGCAAGGGCTCGATCACATTGAAAAATCCTTCGCGCGGGACGCTCACGATCGAGCAGGACGACGACAAGACGATCAGTTACACGCCGCTTGCGACGGGCTTGACTTACGACAATAAGAAAATAAAGCTGACAGCCGATAAAAAATTCAGCGGCGTGATTGAAGGTTATGCGTCGACGGTTGAGGAGATCAGTGCGGCGAGTGCGACGGACACCGTGTCGATAGTCGGCAACGATAAGAATAATGTGTTGCGAGCATCGAAGGGCGGCTCGACGCTTGACGGCGGCAAGGGCAATGATACGCTCGTCGGAGGCGCGGGCGCTGATCTGTTCGTGTACAACAGCGGCAATGATCTGATCACCGGCTACTCGGCGGCTCAAGGCGACGTGATTGATCTGCAGGCGGCGGTCACCGGCAGTTCCGTCGCTAAGTCGGATGTCGTGTTGAAATTCGGCGACGATGCGTTGACGATCAAGGGCGGGCTGAACAACGCGATTGACATGATCGATGTCAACGGCAATCAGAGTACGTATTTATTTACGGGCTCAGCGATTTATAAGATGACGGCGCTCGACAGTGATTTGACGGAGGCGTCCGGCGGCGGTGCGGAGCTTTTGACGGAGGATTATTGGTTTGAGCCGTCGTCGTTCGAGAGTGATCCGCTTGAGGGGCTGCTTACGTCGAAGGAAGTCTCACTCGATCTGTCGACGGAATTCAAAGATGCGTTCAAACAGCCGAACGTCGAATTGGCGAGTGCGACAAAGCATCGCGATCAAAAGTAAAAAAAGACGCCACGAAGGGCGCAAATGATGTATGGGGCTGATTATTTTTTGAGGCGCGCGGAAAATTTTTCGATCAACTTTACCGGTCGATAAGATTCTTTCGCCTTGCGCAAATTTGGCAGCCCCATGTCTTCTTCCCGATTGATGTATTTCATCTTCGACCACGCCGACGCCGCGAACGCCTGATTGATCGCCGCGTACACTCCTCGGATCGACGCGTCCGCCTTTTCGACGTGGATCACCGCCGTATCTTCATTCAATTGCTCGCCGAACGTGAACGCCACGATCCGATCGTCGATCTTGATCGCCCCGCCCTTCAGATTGAAGTCGCCGAAGTTATTCAGCACCTCGATGATCGCATTGTGCTCGTCGTCGAGAAACGGATCGTTCGGCAACTCCGGACTGCGGAGCTCGTACCAACTCTCGAGCACCTCGCGACACTCCGGAATGATCGCGCACGTGATCGACACATACTCCGCGAACGGATAATCCTTATAAAACGCGTTGACGTGATTTTTTTTCGAGTGAAACTTGCGCCCCGACAAATTGATCAAATCGTCGGCAAGATACACATAGTCGAAGTTGTTTTCGATCTTCTCGATCTCGAATTCGGCGTCGGGATATCGATTGAGCTCGTCGACGAAAAATTGTTCGACGCCGCCGATCGAAAATTCCAAGCCGTGCTCGTCAAACCACTCGATCAAATTTTTGATCGCCGACTGCATTTTGTCATCGGCTCCGAACGGCTGAAGTGCAAACGTCTCGCCGTGCCAATCGGCAACCATATACAGCACGTCGTCACACTCGATCCAACGCGTGTTGTACGGCTTGCGCCACATGTATAAATTCGTAAAATTGAAGTGCGCGTTCTCGTAGCGCCGCGCTCGAAAATATTTATCGAAGGTCGGCTTGTCCGCCTTCTCCAATGCTTTAAACTCTATGTCAAACAACTCCTCAACCAAAATATTTGATACCCGCGGCGAAGATGGGCTGAACTTTATTGCCGTCGATGTTCCGATAGAGATCATCATCAACGCGTTCGGAGTGCGCCATCTTGCCGAAAACTTTTCCGTCGGGCGAAGTGATCCCTTCGATCCCGAACACCGATCCGTTGGGATTGAACGGCAGTGACATCGTCGGCTCGTCGCGATCATCAACGTACTGCGTCGCGATCTGACCGTTCTCCTCCAGCCTGCGGATCCAGTCCGCGGGAGCGACGAAGCGTCCCTCGCCGTGGGAGGCGGGATTGACATAGACGCCGCCGGGCTGTGCCAGGGCCAGCCAGGGGCTCTTGTTGCT
>CALGGP010000166.1 GCA_937915885.1 uncultured Selenomonadales bacterium
CAAGCGACTACACCTCGTGGCATCAAAGCATCACGATACTCGAATTGATTTTCGCGTCGACGGCGATCTTTTTGACGCTCAGACTGATTCGGTCAGCGCGCGCTTGAAAATTGATCGAAGGACGCACTCAAGCGGTGAACGTTGGCGCTGTCGATGGCGGTCTGCAACTTCTATACAACGCTCGTGATCGAACTGCATGATCTGATCGAAATAATTTCGCCGACGGTCGACCCGTCAAGCGACTACACCTCGTGGCATCAAAGCATCACGATACTCGAATTGATTTTCGCATCGACGGCAATCTTTTTGACGCTCAGACTGATTCGGTCAGCGCGCGCTTGAAAATTTTCCCCGTCGCGGTGTGCGGCAGTTCGTCAAGCTGATGATATTCGCGCGGCACCTTATATAAAGCCAAATTTTTTTGCAGGAATTTTTTCAGGGCTCGCGTGTCGATGGGCGCGCCGTCCTTCGACGAGAAGTAGCACGCGCACGATTGCCCGCGAATTTTATCCTCGACGCCGATCACCGCCGCCTCTTTGACGTTGGGAAAATTATAAACGATCTCCTCGACTTCGCGCGGATAAATATTTTCGCCCATGCTGATGATCATTTCCTTCAAACGGTCGACGATGTAAACGTAGCCGTCGTCGTCTATTCGAGCGAGATCGCCGGTGTGCATCCAACCGTCGTCGTCGAGCACCGCCGCCGTCGCCTCGGGCTGATTCCAATATCCGAGCATCACTTGATCGCCGCGCACGAATAATTCTCCGACCTCTCCTCGCGGAACGTCCTTACCGTCGATGACAAAACGGACTTCGGTCTCGGGCACGACGCGACCGACGGAGATCGGACGACCTTCCTCGGGCGGCGACATCGTCACGACGGGCGAAGTTTCGCTCAAGCCGTAGCCGCCGACGATCTCAACGCCGAATCGATCTCGAAAATCGTTGGCGATCTTTTCGGGGATCGTGGTGCCGCCGTTGAGCGCCAATCGAACGGTTTTCAAATCGTCCTTGACGGCAAATTTCGTGATGAGGCGATAAATCGGCGGGACGGCGTAAATGTCGGTGATGCCCTCGTCGCGAATCAGATCGATGGTCGACTTGGGAGCGACATCGCGAATGATGGCGATCGACGCGCCGCTGCCGAGCGAATTAAGGACGGCGCAAGTCCAACCGAAGCAATGATACATCGGCAGGACGCAAAGCACTTTCGATCGGTCGGTGCAACCCATGACGCGCATCTGACGAACGTTGGCGACGAGATTTTTGTGCGAAAGAGTAGCGCCCTTGGGCGAGCCGGTGGTGCCGGAGGTGTAGACGAGCGCGACGGGATCATCGGGCTTGATGTCGACGATCGGAGTGGCGGGCAAATTATTTTTCGAGCCGCACGTTGTGATGTCGTGTTGAGCGACGTTTTGAATGTATTCGTCGAGCGCGAGCGGCTGATAGGTGTAGATATGTTTGATGTCGGCGTCGTTGAGGATGAAGGCGATCTCCCGCGCGCTCAACTGGAAATTGATCGGGACGACGATGGCGCCGAGCGACGCGATTGCAAAATAGGTGATGATGAACTCTGCGGAGTTACGAGAAAAAATTGCAACGCGATCGCCCCGTCGGACGCCGGCATTATGGAGATCGTTGCGACAAAAATTGATGGCGGCGCGGATTTGAGCATAAGTAAAGCGGCGCTGCTGATCGATGACGGCAAGGTCTTCGTCGCGCCCGCGAATGATATCGTTTAAAACCATAAAAAAAATCTCTCCCAAAATATTTTTCTCAGCCGTTGTTTTATGGGCGCCGCCGACGCCCCCACCCACTGTGCTCGGCGCCCAACTTTTGTAGCGGTTCCCACCCCGGCGTCGTCGGCGCCCGCCTTTTTCATCGCGCTCCCAAAAAACAGGCGCGGGCGTCGCGTTGTGCTCGGCGCCCAACGGAGGCAGCGATTCCCACCCTGCGTTGTCGGCGCCCGCATTTATTCATCGGCAACGAAGTTACCAATGGGCGGTGGGCTGAATAATTTTTATCCGTCGTCCGTCCTTTAAGGGGGTC
>CALGGP010000167.1 GCA_937915885.1 uncultured Selenomonadales bacterium
GGCGGGTGGGTGGGATCATAAATTTTTTTGCCGATCTTGTTGACGGCTGGCCCCCCCCCTGTGATATAATATACATGAAATGAGAGGAGGTGATGTTTTGAGTGGGCGCGGAAAAATATTTTTCGTATCCGTGCCGACGATGCGGAGCGTGCTGTCGAAACGTCCGATTGATCGATGAGCTCCGATATTTGGATCGGGGCGACGGAGTCTGTCGACATCTGACCGAAAAAAATCTGTGCGGAATTTATGAGCATCGCCCCGATATGTGCAACGGTCGGTATGTTTACGAAAACGGTTACGCCCATATGCCGGTCGAAGATTTTCATCAGATGATTGCCGTCCTTTGTGACGACATAAGGAGACGAGAGCTTGAAAAATTATTTGAAGAAGTACCGCACGCTCGATGAGCGCAATTTGAAATCACTCAAAAATAATCTCGCCGCATTGCAGGGCGCGGGCATTTATCCGAAACAATTCAATTACCCGATCACTCTGCAGTTCGAGCTTACAGGGCAATGCAATCTCGCCTGCAAGCATTGTTACAATCGATCGGGCGACGCCGACCGCATCACGCCCATGACGCCCGATAAGTGGATCGAGCTCGCACATCAGATCGTTGCCGACGGAGGAATTTTTCAATGTATAATCTCCGGCGGCGAGCCGCTTCTGCTCGGCGATCGCCTCTTCGATATCATGGACATTCTCCACGACGACGGCACGTCTTTTGTCGTGATCACCAACGCTTTGCTCCTCACGCCCGAAAAGGTGCGGCGCTTCATGAAATATCGCTACTTTTGGTTCCAAATTTCGATCGATGGAGCGACCGCCGAAGTTCATGACAAATTTCGGGGCGTCAACGGCTCATTCGATCGGGCGGTCAACGGCGCGCTCGAGATCAGTAATGCCGGAATCCCGCTCGTGATCGCGCACACCGTCACGCCCGAAAATCTTTCGCAGGTCGAGGACATGATCAATCTCGCATATCGGCTCGGCGCCAACTCGATCATACTCGGCGAAGTGATGTACAGCGGGCGCGCTTACGAGAACGACGATATCATTCTCAATGACGAGCAGAAAAATATTTTGTACGGATTGATCGAGGAGCTCAACAAAAAATATTTGGGCAAGATCGTTCTGCAAAGGTCGGCGGAATTGAAATTCCAGATGGAGCGGTATATGAGCGAAGTCAACGGCGGCGGGATCATTCGTCCGAACGGCGATTTTCGGCTCGATTGCATGGCGCCGTTTACGATCGGCAACGTGCTCAATCAATCGATCAAAAATATGTGGCTCGAGAAGGGCATCGATGCTTGGAACTCGCAGGCGGTCAAAGATTTTGTGATGAGCATTGACGACGTGACGCAGACGAGCGACATCAAAAATCACGTAGACGTTGATATTGCGTTGTAGATTGGAGGCGATTTGATTGAAGGAAATGTATTTGCGTCCGGCGGTGATTGACAGCGCAGTTTTGGAGTTCAACGGGATTTTTCCGTTGGCGGCAATCGGAGCCGCAGCGGCTTCGGCGATAGCGGGAGTAGGCTCGGCAGCAGCAGCCGCCGCATCGACCACAGCATTCAAAGTAGGTGTCGCCGCAGGGTTGGGGCTTGCGGCGGCGAGCAGTTCTAAAAGCAAAGCCTTTCCAACCTTCGGATTACCGAGTCTCAAAAATTTTTCGGACGTTGATTAAAGTCTGATCGGAGTGATTGTATTGAAGGAAGTATATTTGCGTCCGGCGGTGGTCGGCGCAGACATTTTAGAGTTCAACGGGATTTTTCCGTTGGCGGCAATTGGAGCGGCGGTGTTTTCGGCAGGCGCAGCGGCGGGCGGAGCAATCGCGGCGGGAGCGGCGGCGATTGCTCCGCC
>CALGGP010000168.1 GCA_937915885.1 uncultured Selenomonadales bacterium
CCCGACGTCAAAGCCCGCGCCCCCGACGTCCAAGCCCCGCGCCCCGACTTCAAAGCCGCGCTCCCAACGTCAAAGCCCGCCCTCAACGTCGAAGCCCCCAGCCCCCGACTTCAAAGCTCGCGCCTCGATTTCAAAGCTCGCGCCCCGATTTCAAAGCCGCGCCCCGACTTCAAAGCCCGCGCCCCCGAACCCCTTTAAATTTCGCCGCCGCATGCATGATCGGCAATCCAATCGGCGAACGCTTTGACCGTTAATTGTCCTTCCGTCAAAAACATGATCTGATCGAATAATTTCTCGTCGGAGCTCGATACATCGACGCCGTTTATTTTCAAGAACACCAACATTACATGCGCTGCCGTCCGTTTGTTGCCGTCCGCGAACGGGTGATTTTCGAGCAAACCGAAGCACAATTGCGCCGCTTTTTCAAATATCGAGCCGTATAAATCGACGCCGCCGAAGGTTTGAAACGGAGCGCGGACGGCGGAATCCAATAATTTTATGTCGCGCACGACGCGCCCGCCCGTCAACTGCTCATTGAATCCGAGGACGTCTTCCGTCGACAGCGGAATTATTTTTGCCGACCGTTCCTCCGTTCGAGCGCGCGGCTCCAAGCCGTATGTCGCCAACATCGCGTAGAGCCGTCGCCGCTCCTTTATGATGTCGGCGGATATCTGCAATACATTCATCGCGACCTCAATCGAAATTACAATTCGCGCGGATCGACTTGCAGTTGTCGGCAATCATTTTCTCCAGCTCCGCCGAAATGCCGTCCGGCACATCGATATCGACCGATAAACGAATCCGAACGCCGTCAAGCCCCGCAAAGTGCGACACAATTTCGCCCGCGCAGTTGGTAAAATCCTTTCGCCACCGAGTGAGCTCAAGTTCCTTGTCCATATGAAAATGCGTCGGCGGCAAATTTTCTTCGGGCGCGGACTCCGACGAATCGGCGCCTTCGATCTTAACTTCGTCTTCGACATCAACAGTGTCTTCGAGGTTGACGACGAGCTTGATCGTCCCGATGTCATCTTCGATCGACACTTGCTCGACCGGCGGCGGCTCCTTGTACAAAACATTATCCGCCAACACAAAAAGTTTCTTCAACTTACCGTTATTGATCGCCGCGAACAACGCGCTCGGACCGATGAGCCGCGGCAGATAACAATACGTCATAAAATATTCCCCAAGCTGATCCACCTTGACGGAGTCTTTGTCTCGCCAAATGTACTCGTCCAAAAATCGTTTCAACGCATTCGGACCCAACGACGGCAACAATCGCTCGTCACGCAAAAATTTTTTCTCCGCCGCAAGAATGTTGTCGCCCGTCGTGCAGTTGATATTCTCAACATACCAATGAATGTCGCCGACGTTTTTTTCGTCGGTGTACGGCGCAAGAATTTTGCTGTACGCTTGCGATACCTTCATCTTAAAAGTTTTTTCCGACGTGTCGCGATTGTTGATCGCATCTTTGCGCCGAATGTCGTCAAGATTTAAATCCTCATTCAACGCATCGCGCCACGCCATGTATTCGCGCGCCGCATCGTCGAGCACCTTCAAATTTTCCGCGTCCGTCGCCATGAACAACAACATATTTTGATGCCGACGCGGAATCGAGCCCCGAGTCTGCAAAATTTTTTTCGCCGCGTCCGTCGCCGCATTCTCATCAATCCCATCGACATACGCAAGCCCCGACGGCAGGATCACCAGCCGCACCGTCTGATCGTCAAGTATATCATTCGAGACGCGCGGACAGATGTGCACCGTGTTCAGATACGTGCCGCGTTGCTTCCAACTTTCGAGCTGCTTCTCGATCACTTCTTCAACGTCGTCGACGGTGTACTTCTCGCGCTTGTCGGCTACCCATTTGCGCAACGTCGGCGTCACTCCGAACCACACACGATCGCCTTGCGCATACAAGTAATGCAAACTCGTCTTGAGCGTCGACAGCGCATCGTTGAACGCCGCAATGTTTTTCGCGTCCGACGGTTGGATCGTCCCCAATCGGATCGCCTTGTCGTCGAGCCCGCGCACCATGCTCTCGCGACTGCCGGGCGCCGTCCCCATGAAGATCGTCCGCGATATTTTCACCGCCGCCTTCAACTTCCCGAAATTATTTCGACCGCCGTCAATTTTATACGCTTTCGAGTTGCCGCCGTCAACGTCCCCATCCACTATCGAGCCCCAATTGCCCTTGAGCAACTTCGTCAGCTCCGCGCGCACCGTCGTCTCATTCCCCAATTGAATATTGTCCAACGGGATATCGCTCGGCAATATCATCGCGCCCTTGTCGCCCGTCATCCACAGATGATGCAACACTTTCGCCATCAGCCGCAATATCCCGCGCGTCTTTTGAAATTGCTCAAGCCCCGTCCACTGCTCGTAGAAGAAATCAAACAGCTGCGGGTGGATCGGATAACACGACCGCAATCTCTCGCGATACTCCGATTGCCGCGTCTCGCTCGGAAAATTATTCGGTCGCTCGCAATACATCTTGAAAAACTCATCGCAAACTTTATTGCGCGCCTTCGTGTCTTGACATTGCTTAAACAGCCGACGCCGCACGATCTCGTAGCCCTCGGTCGCCGTCGCCGCCGACCACACCGACTCCACACGCCCGAAAATTTTTTCCAGCTCCGCCAATAATTTTTCGCCGCCTTCGTCGCCCGTCTCGATCTTCGACGCCGGCAGCGTCACCACCAACGCCGTCCGATCACTCGCTCGCGCCGCTTCCGTCAATTCTTGCATGAAACTCGTAAAGTTGTTGACGGTGAATCGCGATCGAACTTTGTCCTCGCGCAATTTCCGACCGTAGGCGATCAGCTCGTCCATCAGAATTAAACACGTGCCCGCGCCGTCCAACATTTTTTTCAACAGCGCGCTCCCCGGCGCAAAGCCCGCCTCGTCGTTCTCGCGCATCATCTCATACAGCTCGGGCTTGCCCGTCGACGCCGACAATTGCGCCGCGATCTCGCCCCATAACGTTTCGCGCATCGGATTTTGCGACGAGCCGACCACCACCGCCGTATGCGTCCGCGGGATGAACTCCGCTTCCGCCGCATTCAATATCTCCCGCACCGCCGACGATTGCTCCGCGCGGAGCCCGCCCCCGAATAAATGATACAGCGCCAGCAGACTGTGCGTCTTGCCGCCCCCGAACGACGTCTTCAACTGGACGATCGGATCGCCCGCGTTCAGGCTCAACCGCCGCATCACGTTGACCAGCAAACTTTTCAGCCCGCCCGTCAAATACGTCCGCGAAAAAAATTTTTGCGGATCGCTGTACTCGACGCTCCCGCCGCCGCTCACCACCTGCGCCAAATCCGCCGCAAACTCCGATTGCTCGAATCGCCCGCCGGTCACGTCATCATTCGGCTCGATCACATCGCGCCACGATTTTAAATTCATCTCATCGCCCCCGAAAATTTTATTCGACGCTCCAAAAAAAATTCCCACGCCTTTCGACTGCGGGCTTTAAATTTTTCCCAATCCCAAATTCGATCTCGAGCCAATCAGACATCAAATCCGCTCCCGCCGACGCTCGACGCCATACGTCCAACTGCCGTCATACGATCCTCTGCCGTCAAAACAGCTCCTCTTGATGCGCCTCGGGCGGGCGCTCCTTCAGCCACTCCGCGCGCGCGTTTTCGATCTCCGACCAATCAGACACCAAATCGTTATACGCCGTGCCTTCCTTCGACCACGATTTTTTCTCGCATATGTCGTAGAGCCGATACGCCAAATTTTTCAGCGCGTCCAAACTGCCGTCGTACTTCGACAACAACAGCCCGCCGCCCTGCCGTCCGCCTTTTTCATACGCCAACACCAAGCTCTGCACCCACAACCATGCGCAATCCGCTTTGACGAGCGCCTTCAGCCAATCGCCGTTCAGTTTCGTCGGCTCGTCGAGCACAGGCATCTCGTCCCGATCGCGCAGCCTCACTCGACCGCGCGCCGCTATCACCGTCTGCAGCTCCTGAAGTTTTGCTACCGACGTGTTTTTCGAGCGCGCCAGACCGTCCGCGTCCCCGAACGCGATATCGTTGAACGCGCATTGCCTGAACAGATCGGCGCAAAATTGACTCGACGCGTCCAGCCGCAGGCTTTGACCGTTGAAGTATTCGTCCAGCTCCGCGTTGATGATCTTCAGCGCGTCTCGCACGCTCAGCTCGTTATCGTTCAGGTCGACGATTTTATCATAGCGCGAGTAAACGGCGATGCCCGGTCCGATCGCCGCCTGCGCCATGTCCACCGGCGCGATGTTCGTCTGCTGCATTTTCGACAGCGCCGTCTTCAATTCCGCTTTGAGCGCGCGCCCGAACTCGTTTTTGCCCTGACATTTATTTTCGGGATCGCGCTTCCGACATGCCAACACGATCGACGACGCCAACGCGTTTACGTTGTTTTTCAATGCCGTCGTCAATTCCGTCCGCATGGGCCACGTCGCCGTGATTTGGAAGCCCGCGCGGATCAAGGCGTTCAACATCGTCTCCCAACCCGTTGACGCCGTGCCGTCGCTCGTCGAGTCCTGTTGTTTGAAGGCATAATAGATCGTCGTCGGGAAATCGGGGCGGGCGATCGCGTAAATATTTTTCAGCGCCTCAAACATTCCGTCCTCGAAAAATTTTTTTGCCGCCGCCTTGTCGCCGCCATGACGATAGGGAGACGCGATAAGTTCATTTTCTTTGTCGAAAGTCATGCGTCCGAAGAGATCGGGATGAATATTTTTAAGCAATCTGCGGAGCCACACAAAAAAAAACTCCGACAGATCCGCATAGCCGATATTGTCATAGTACGGCGGATCGGTCGACACCATGACGTTGCTCAACGGAATTTTTTTCATTGCGTTATGTATAAAAGGATTAGATATAAATGCTTTGCTGCCGACCGTCGTCGGCAACTTTTCAACGCTTTTGTAAATCCATTGGAGCATGTTATCGAAACAGCCGCTGGAGTTTGAAAACGGATTGGCTTCTGCGAAGTTCCAAGACATAGGAATTGACTGACGAATAAATATTTGAGCCATCCCATCACGAGTATTATCCCAATGACAAATTGAATTACAAAACATTGCCTGCTTATCTATTAAAAAAGCCAAGTACGCGGTGATAGCGTCGGCATAATTTTTTTCGCCGCCGTCATCGAGCACCCGGCTCCGAATCTCTTCAATCAGATCGCCGAAGGTCGTCAGCGCCTTCAACTGCCGATTGGTGAACAGTTGATGCCACTCCCTGATGCCGTACTCTTGGACGCGGAACCCCAACGCCTTTTCGGGCAACTCACCCTCGGGATAATCTTCGGGCTTGTCGACGGCGGCGATGCGTTCGTGCTCTTCGTCCGGCGGCAAATAAATTCTGCCCTTGTCGCCCTCGGCAACGATCGCCATCAGTTGAGCGCCCATGCGCCCCGCCTTCGCTTCCGCGCGGACATGCGTCAACGGACTGATCGCGCCGCAAAACAAACATCGAGCGCCGTGCTTGTCGACCGTGCCGTCGGGAATGTTCTTACCGTCCGTGCGAATTTCAAAGCGAATTTTGTCGCCGTCGACGATCGGCTCGACGAAAGTATTTTTCTTGGTCGACAGTTTGAAGGAATGAACGAGCGGCATGCGCCGACCGCAAGTCGGATTCGAGCACTTGACGGTGCGCGTCCACAACCAAGCGATCACCGTCGCGTCCGTGCCGTCGTCGAGCTTGACAGTCGGATATAAATTGCCGATCTCGTCAAAGGCGCGCGCCTTCAAAATTTTGCCGTAGTGGAGAATGTCTGCGGCAAGCCCCGTCGCGCCGTGCCAGCCGGTAATGTTTTGCTCGGGTGGAATGTTGAGAGGCGGACGGTCTTTGAACTGCGCGGGGATTTCGATCATCGCGCGATTGATCATGACGGCGACGGGATTGATGTCGGCGGCGAAGGATTTCAAGCCGAGGCGCTGAGCCTCAAGCGGAATGCTGCCGCCGCCCGCAAACGGATCGAGCACCTGCGGCAAATTATCTCCGACGGATTTTTTGATCTCGTTGAGCGCGTCCGCAAAAATTTCTTCGTCGCCGCTGTTCTTCCAATCGACGAGCTTCTCGATGATCTTACCAAGGCGATCGCGTTCGTCTTTCTGATCTTGCTCGGTCGGAAAAAGTTCGGGGTGCTCGGACGGATCATCGACCATCGACGCGAAAAGCACGGCGCGTACCGTCGCCAACGGTCGGCGCGCCCAATACAAATGGAGTGTCGACGGGTGCCCGTGGCGGATCGATTTCTCCGTCTCGGACGCCCTGTTGATCACGTCAAGCGGGATCGTCACTTCGATTAATTTTTTCATTGGACATAGTTTCATTCCTTTCGACAAAAAAGTTTACGGCAGACAAAAAATCGCCGCAAAAATTTTATCAGACGCCGATAACTTTGTCGAGAAGAACATTACTCGGTCGGATGAGCGCGGAAATTTTGTAAGTGCTGCTAACGACGCCGAAGTCGGGCGGGCTTTTGAAAGGCGGCTTGAGATAAACGACGCGGGCTTGGTTGCCGTCGACGATGACGAGCGCGAGAATAAAATTGTCGCGGGCGTTGAGCGCGGTGATGATCTCGTTTTCTGTGACGGTGACGGTGTCGGCGCCGACGGCTCTGCCCTTGACTTCGATGAAACGCAGGCGCTTGTCGGGGGCGGCGGACTCGATATCGAAGCCGATTTTTTTGTCGCTGACATCGACGGGGGTGTTGCCGAGTGCGCGCTCGACAGTCATGACGGCGTTCATGGCAATTTTTTCGACGGCGGCTCGAGCGTTTTGATCGTCGGAAAAAATTTTGGGAGTGATCTTGTCGAGCCGACCTTTGGGAACGATGAGCGCGACGCCGACGGGCTTTTGACGGTCGATCGCGCGCTCGATCCAAGCGGCATTGACGATCGACGGCAAAATTTTTTCGAGTTCGGACGGCTCGGGATCGCGATACTCGAAATAAGGCGCGCGGCCGGTCGAATGTCGGCGACCGTCGGGAAAAATCTCGACGAAGTCAAAGCGATTGTCGGCGGTGTCGACGAGGAGCATCAATCGGCAATCGGAGCCGGCGTCGTTGTCGTCGACAAAAACGGTGCCGCGTTGAAGATCGCCGTCAAATTTTTCGAGCGTGACATCGATGACGGCGTCGAAGAGCGGATGCCCGGGCGCGATCAATTCAACGGTGTTGTCGTCGACGGCGCAATTTTTTTCGGCGAAGCAAACGAGCGCGCCGACTTGAATGTTGGGAGCCTTGGCTCGGACGGCGCGCGGGATGTAACCGATCTCGAAACGACCGGCTCCGCGCGGATAAAGCGTTCCGTTGAGAGTTTTGAACGCGGTCTTGAAAAAATTCTCGACGAAATACGGTTGGAGTTTCAGCGCATCGACGCGCGCCATGGATTGTTCGATGCGGGCGATGGCGGTCGGGTTGAGAGTGTCTTTGGTCAAGGCGCGCTCACGGAGCAACTCACGAATTTTTGTCGGGTCGAGCGATTCATTCATGAGGTTGTTCAATCGATCGGCGGCAACGGGATCGTCGCCGTGACGGATCGCCTCGACGATCAGCTCGCTCAACGGCTTATCGTCGAAAGAAATTTTGCCGAGAATGTCAAAGACCTTGCCGCCGAGAGCATTGCGCTCGTTGTCGAGTTTTTTTAGGAGCGTGTCGAGAACGCGACCTTCGCGGGTGTCGGCGGTGACGAGATTCCACAGCCGACAAACATTGGTCTGCCCGATGCGGTGAATGCGCCCGAAGCGCTGCTCGAGGCGGTTGGGATTCCACGGCAGATCGTAATTGATCATGAGGTGGGCGGATTGAAGATTGATGCCTTCGCCGGCGGCGTCGGTGGCGATCAAGATGACGAGATTTTTATCGGATCGGAAGCGATCCTCGACGGCGCGGCGTGCCTTGCGATCGAGCTCGCCGTGAATGACGGCAACGGGCTCGGCTCGACCGAAGAGATCGATGATGCGCCGTTGGAGATATTCAAGCGTGTCGCGATGCTCGGTAAAAATGATCAGCTTCTCGCGATTGCCGTCGCGATCGAAAAGTTTTCGTTCGTCCTGAAGGAGTGCGGATAACTCCTGCCACTTGCGATCTTCGCCGCTTTGCAGGACGCGGCGGGCGGCGTCGGCAAGTCGGCGGAGCGTTTGAATTTCGATCCGAAGTTCGTCGTCGGTCCGCGCGGAAGTGAGACTTTCGTCGTCGGACAAAAATTTTTGGTCGTCCGCGATGCCGTGAAGTCGTTGTGCTCTTCGCTCGAGCGATTTAAAGATTGCCAGCGGCGATGATGCGAGCCGTCGTTGCAAAGTCGACAGGGCTAAACCGACGGCATGTTTTTTATTGCCCTTCAAGCGTTCGGCGCGATTGAAGCCGTCGACGACGTACTCTGTGACGAGCCGATAGAGTTGTGCCTCGCGGGTCGACAGCCGATAATTGACGGTGTAGGAGACGCGCTCGGGGAAAATCGGTTTGCCGTCGAAAGTCAATAAATCTTCCTTGACGAGCCGCCGCATGAATTTCGAGATGTCGACGGGCGTATCGGAGCGCCTCGCGCGTTTGAAACGATCGGGCGCGACGAGCGACATGAACAATCGAAAGTCGTCGTCCTTGCCGTTGTGCGGCGTGGCAGTCAACAACAAAAAGTGCCGCGTGATTTTGCCGAGCGTCTCACCCAATCGAAAGCGTTGCGTGTATTTGACTTCGTTGCCCTGCAGAGTGGCGGACATTTTATGAGCCTCGTCGCAAACGATCAGATCCCAGTGGGAGCGGCGCAATAAATTTTTGCGGGATTCGTTATGAGCAACGGTATCGACGCTGACGATGCAACGGTCGACGGCGCCGATCGAGTCGACTTGATTGCCGCTCAAAATCTCGAAAGGCAATCGGAATTTGGAAAGCAATTCGTCTTGCCACTGCTCGACGAGCGCGCCGGGGCAAATGATCATGCACCGTCGGACGTCGCGGCGAATGATCAGTTCTTTGATGAGCAGACCGGTCATGACGGTTTTGCCTGCGCCGGGGTCGTCGGCGAGCACGAAGCGGATCGGTTTCATGGGGAGCAGTCGTTCATAGACGGCGGCGATCTGATGCGGCAGCGGAGTTATCGACGACGAGTAGACTGCCGAATAGGGCTCGAAAAAATATATGACGCGCATGCGGCGCGCCTCAGCCGCCAGCCGAAAATTGATCGGCTCCGATTTAAAATCCCGCAAAGTCACCGTCAGCCCCCCAAAAATTTTTTGCCCGCCGCTTTTACAACATTGATCGCGTCGACGGTAATTTATAATACTACTAAAAGGAGCGGTGCGCCATGGTTGAGTGCAACGTGATCCGATTCGACGCCGACAAAAATTCGTTGACGCCCGATCGGAAGCTCACGTCGATCGAAAAGATTTTTGATATAATGATCGACGGGCGGCGGTTGGCGACGGCGTGTTGTTCGCCCGATCATCTCGACGAACTTGCCGTCGGCATGTTGGCTCAATCGCTCGATCCGCTCGACTTCCGCGCGGAGCCTTCGACGATCAAAGTCATTGCGCGCGATCTGCTCGAGTGCATGGATCGATTGCTGTCGACGATGTCAATCACTCACGACAAAACCAACGGTGTACACTCCGGCGTGCTGTTCGATCCGTCGACGAAAAAAATTTTGGTGCATCGCGAGGACGTCGGGCGGCACAACGTCTTCGATAAGATTTTCGGTTGGTCGATCATCAATTCGATCGATCTGTCGGACAAAGTGATCGCGTTCAGCGGGCGTTGCTCGACGGAGATGATCAACAAACTCGAGCGCATGCGGATTCCGATCGTCGCCGCAAAATCCGTTCCGACGACGCTTGCGATCGAGCGGGCAAATGAATTGGGCATTACACTTGTCGCGCGGTTTCGTCGCGGCTCGTTTTGCATTTATACTCATCCCGAGCGTGTTGTGTTACGTTGAAAGGAGTGAAGTGTTATGGACATCAGCCGAAGAAGTTTTTTGAAGGCGACGGGCTTGAGCGGGCTCGGAGCGGCGCTCGCCGGTCTCGGATTCGACTTGCCGACGGCGAAGGCGTCACTCAATAAGGAGTTCAAACTCACCGGCGCCAAGGAATTTACGACGACCTGTCACTTCTGCGCGTGCGGCTGCGGGCAAATCGGCTACGTCAAGGACGGCAAGCTGATCAATCTCGAGGGCGCCGTCGACAGCCCCGTCAATCGCGGAGCGCTTTGTCCGAAGGGGCAAGGCTATTCTCATATTCCCAACTCTGAGGAGCGCGCGAAGGTGCCGTTGTATCGAGCGCCGGGCTCGGATCATTGGGAAGAAATTTCTTGGGACGAGGCAATCGAGCGCGCGGCGAAGGCGATCAAAAAGGCGCGCGACGAAAATTGGATCGCGTCCGAGGAGATCGACGGGCAACAGGTACAAGTCAATCGCACTGACGCGTTCGGAGTGATCGGCGGCTCGCAGATCAATAACGAAGAATGCTATCAATTGGTGAAGATATTTCGAGCTTTGGGCGGGATGTACGTCGATAATCAGACGAGAGTTTGTCACTCAAACACTCCGCCCGCGCTCAACGCCGCCTTCGGGCGTGGAGCAATGACTCAGCCGTGGTACGACCTCAAGAATACGAAGCTCGTTTGGATCGAAGGCTCGAACATGGCGGAGTGTCATCCGATCGGCATGAAACACGTGATGAAGGCGAAGGACAAGGGCGCCAAGATCATTCACGTCGATGTTCGCTACACCCGCACGTCGAAGATCGCCGACTATTTTATTCAGATTCGCCCGGGCACCGATATTGCTTTCCTCGGCGCGATCATCAATTACGTCATTCAACATAAGAAATACAACGAGCCGTATCTGCGTCGACACACCAACGCCTATTGCCTGATCAATCCGGCGTTCGGTTTCGACGACGGGCTGTTCAGCGGCTACAATCCCGACAAGCGCACCTATGACATGTCGTCGTGGACGTATCAAGTCGACGCGGACGGCAAGCCGCTTAAATCTGATTCGCTCGACGCGCCGAACACCGTCTTCACTCTGCTCAAAAATCATTACAGTCGATATACCGTCGAAAAAGTGTCGGAGATCACCGGCGCGACGCCCGCTCAAATTCAATTTGCGGCGGAGCTGTTTGCGAACACCGAGCCGACGGTTTTCATGTACGCGCTCGGCTTGACGCAACACACAATCGGCGTCGAGAACATCAGATGCTATACGATTTTGCAACTGTTGAAGGGCAATATCGGAGTGCCGGGCGGCGGGATTGATGCGATGCGCGGTCAACCGAATGTGCAAGCGTCAACCGATTTTGCGTTGATGTATAACTACTTGCCCGGATATCTCGCGCACCCGACTCAAAACACCAACACGCTTGCGAAGTGGACAAACGCCGGCGGCACGTTCCGCGCGAAGTTCCTCAAGAATTTGATGAAGGCATGGTACGGCGACGCGGCGACGCCCGAAAACGATTACGCCTTCAACTTTTTGCCGATCCGAAACACGCACAACAATTATTCGATCTACTGCCAATTCGAGGCGGCAATCCGCGGGATCATGAAGTGTATGTTTGTGTGCGGGCAAAATCCGCAGGTGTCCAATCCGAATTTGGGCATGGTGCATCGCGGGCTGTGCAAGCTCGACACGCTGATCGTCGAAGACCCTTACGTCAACGAGACGGCGGAATTTTGGAATCGCCCCGACAATCCCGAGGGCTCCGAGCCGCGCAAGCCCGCCGACATCAAAACCGAAGTGATTTTCCTGCCGGCGTGCTCGTATCTCGAACGTTGCGGCACCATGTCAAACTCGATGCGAATGATCCAATGGCGCATGGCGGGGCCCGATCCCGTCGGCGATTCCAAGCCCGATTATGAAATTCTCGATCGGCTTTGGAAAAAGATCAGAGAACTTTACGCGTCGTCGACCGATCCGAAAGACAATCCGATCAAGGCGCTCACGTGGAATTATCGCATGGGGTCCGACATGGTGATCGATATTATGAAGGAAGTCAACGGCTACGATCTGTCGACGGGGCATCTGCTCAACGGGATCGGCGAGATCAAAGACGACGGCACGACCAACTCGGGCATGTGGATTTACGCGGGCGTGATTCGCGACGGCGAAGTTCATATGGCGAAGCGGCGCGGGCAAGAGGACGAAGGCGATATGGGCGTCTTCCCGAATTACGGTTGGGTGTGGCCCGACAACATTCATTTGTTGTACAATCGTGCGTCGTGCGACGAGAACGGGCAACCGACCGATCCGAATCGTCGGCTCGTGTGGTGGGATGCCTCCGCCGGTCAATGGACGGGCTACGATCGTCCCGACGTCGGAAGTCTCACTGCCGGACCCGACACTCCCGCCGGTCAAAAGCCGTTCCGCATGACGGGCGAAGGCATTGGTCGACTGTTCGCCGCAAAATACTCCGACGTCGAAAACGGTCAGACGCGAGACGCCTCGTCAACGCCGGTCGACGGTCCGATGCCGGAGTTCTACGAGCCGGTTGAAAGTCCGACGCGCAATGCGTTGCACAACAACGACAATGCTCAGTTCAGCCCGTGCGTCATTTATCCGCGCATGCCCGACCTTCAACGGATCGGCACGAAGGACGAGTTCCCTTACGTCATGTCGAGCTCAAGTTTGACGGAGCATTGGTGCAGCGGGACGATCACGCGGCATATTCCGTGGTTGAATGAGCTCGTCAAGGAGCCGTTTATCGAGATGCCGCATAAACTTGCAGAGAAGCTCGGCGTCAAGAGCGGCGACAAAGTCAAAGTGCGGTCGACGCGCGCGGAGATCACCGTCAAGGCGATGGTCACAAATCGGATTCAGCCGCTGAAGATCAACGGCGAAGAAACATTCGTAACGTGGATGCCGTACAATTGGGGATTCAAAGGGCTGTCGACGGGACCGAGCGGCAACTACATCACGATAGACGCGCTCGATCCGAACGCGCAATCGCAGGAGTTCAAGGCGTGTCTGATCGACATCAAGAAGGCATAAACCATGGAGTTGCAGGATTATATCAGCCGACATGAAGTTATCCGACCGCCGGTCGAGACGCAATCGGAAGTCGATCGGATCGTCGACGGGCTGTTGAGATTGATCGGATCTATTGAATTTCCGTCGCTCGACGAGTGTAAAAAATTGACGGCAGACGGATTGTTCGGGGCGTGTCTGATCGACATCAAGAAGGCGTAAATTATGAAGTTGCAGGATTATATCAGCCGACATGAAGTTATCCGACCGCTGGTCGAGACGCAATCGGAAGTCGATCGGATTGTCGACGGGCTGTTGAAAGTGATCGAGCCGATCGAATTTCCGTCGCTCGACGAGTGCAAAAAATTGACGGCGGACGGATTGCCCGTCCTTCAGCACAAAGACGTTGCCGATAAATTTATTCCGTTCGACGGCGAGACCGACAGAAAAATTTTTGCGTCGATCCTTCGACAGGAAAAAATTGATTGCGATCCGAAGTTGAGACTGATCGTTTGGACGTTGATCGATCGGTTGGTGCCGACGGAGTTGAAGGCGTCGGGCGGTTGGGATTCGTGGCGAAAAAATTATTGTCCGATCTGCGGGCGGCGTCCGGTGATGGCTCAACTTCGCAAGGAATTTCAAGGGCGCGCGCGATTTTTGAAGTGCGACGGTTGCGGCGCGATGTGGGAGTATAATCGGCTGGGCTGCGTGTATTGCGGCAACGACGATTTGACGACGATGCGCATACTCGAAATTGAGTCGGAGCCGGAGATTCGGCTCGACGTTTGCGACAAATGTCGGGCGTATTTGAAGACGTACAATCACGAGGGCGAGGAAAAAATTTATCTCAACGACCGATTGACGCTGCACTTTGATCTGCTTGCCGACGATGCGGGCGTCCGTAAGTGCGGGAGCATTTTGGTCGAATAGGGAGGAAGTGATTCATTATGGCAAGGGAAATGGCGATGCTCCATGACGTGTCGCGTTGCAGTGCGTGTCGGGCGTGCATGGTGGCGTGCAAGCAGTGGCACGATCTGCCGGCGGATTTTTCGACGCCGTTCGAGGGGCAATATCAATCGCACGCCGATCTCACGTCGAAGACGATCAATCTGATCAAGATGAATGAGCGCGTCGACGGCGACGGCAAATTTCATTGGGACTTTATCAAATTTCAATGCATGCACTGTCAACACGCGTCGTGCGCAATGGGCTGTCCGAAACAGGCGATCGAAAAACGCGAAAGCGGCGCGGTCGTGATCGACGAGGAAAAATGCGTCGGGTGCGGATATTGCACGATCAATTGCCCGTTCAACGTTCCGCGCGTCGATCCCGATCGGAATAAATCTACGAAATGCGATCTGTGCTTCGATCGGATCGAACAGGGAATGGTTCCGGCGTGCGCAAAAACGTGCACGGCTCAAGCGATCGAGTTCGGGACGAAGGACGAGATGAAGGCGCTCGCGTATAAGCGGCTCGAGGCAGTCAAAAAAGATTTTCCGAATGCAAACCTCTACGGCGTGGAGCCCAACGGCGTAGGCGGGACTCATATGATGTATATTTTGACGGAGAAGCCGTCGGTCTACGGCTTGCCGGAAGATCCGCAGGTGCCGGCGTCGATCGGATTGTTTAAAGATGTCGTCCGCCCCGTCGGACATATCGCGGGCATCGGAGCGGTCGCGGGCTTGGCGGGCGTGTTCGTGTTGAGCAAAATTTTCGGCAGAAAGGGGAGCGACTAAAATGTTGGTGAACGAAAAATATGTGCCGCGCCATAAGATGAGCTTCGTGCTGTGTCACTGGCTCAACGGCATATCGTTTTTGATGTTGTTCCTGACGGCGCTGCCGCTTTACGCCGATCAATTTCAATTCCTCTACGCGACGTTCGGCGCGGCGACGCTTCAAAACGCGCATCGATTCTTCGCGGTGGTGTTCATCGTGACGCCGATCATCGGATTGATCATCGCGCGCGAAGGCTACGCGAGAATGTTCGGCGAAGTGTTCAGATTCGGGCTCGACGACATTAAATTTTTGATCCGATTCCCGATTGAATTGCTCGGCATGCATCCCGAAGGAGTGCCGAAACAAAGTTTTTATAACGGCGGCGAGAAAATGAACATCTTACTGCAGGCAATTGTTTGGGTCGTGATGGTGGCGTCGGGGCTGATCCTGTGGTTCGGGAGCGGGCATTTCGATAACTCCGTGCGCGCGTGGTTCATTCCGATTCACAGCATCGCGGCGTCGATCGGATTTGCGGCGGCGTTGGCGCACATTTATCTCGCGGTGGTGATGTATCCTCCGTCGTTGCATGGCATGAAGGACGGGACGATCACGGTGAAATATGCAGACTCGCATCACGGACAATGGGTCGAAGAATTGATCGAGGAAGGTAAAGTTTCGAGCGGCGAAATCAAACGCGCCATCAGAGAAGGATAGAAAAAATCTCCGCGCGGAACAAAAAAAATATGGGGCGCCGACGGTGCCCCTTTAAATTTTTATCCCGCCCGCCCGCGCGGTGTGCGGCTCTTTTCGATCGGGCGCCGACGACACGGGCAATTGCCGATGGACGGGGCGCCTTCAATCGATTGTGGTGGGCGGGATAAAAATTTAAAAGATCGGAAGAGC
>CALGGP010000169.1 GCA_937915885.1 uncultured Selenomonadales bacterium
CGCCCACCCACCCTTCGGGGGGAAACCCCCAAGCCCCCGAAAAAAAATCCACTCATCATTTGGAGGAAAGCTCCCGAGCCTCCGAAAATCCCGCCCGTCATTTTGAAGGAAGCCGACAATCCATCGAAAATATTCCCGCCCATCATTTGGAGGCGAGCCCCCGAGCTTCCGATCGAGCAGTGAATATCGTCGGCGACGTTGACACGGAGTTTGAGGAATTGCCGCATATTCCGTCGAAGACGCGCGCCTTCATAAAAATTGAGGACGGTTGCGACAATCGCTGCTCGTATTGCATCATTCCGACGTTGCGCGGCGACGTTCGATCGCGTTCAATTGACTCGATCCGCGCGGAGTGCCGCCAACTTCATGCACTCAACTTTCGAGAGATTGTCTTGACTGGGATTCATCTCGGCGCCTACGGTAAGGATTGCGGGCTTCGATTGATTGACGCCGTCAACGCCGCGCTCGAAAGCGGCAAGCCCGCTCGATTGAGACTGTCATCGATCGAGGCGACGGAAATTCACGACGAGCTGATCGAACTGCTCAAAATCGATCGGCGGCTCTGTCGACATTTGCATTTGCCGTTGCAATCGGGTTGCGATGAAATTTTGCGCGCGATGCATCGTCCGTATTCGACAAAACAATTTGCGGCGCTCGTCGAGCGGCTCCGCGCGGAGGTGCCCGACATTTCGATCACGACCGATCTGATCGTCGGATTCCCGGGCGAGACCGAAGAATTTTTCGAGCAGACCGTTCGATTCGTCGAGTCGATGCCGTTCACAAAACTGCATGTATTTCCGTTTTCGAGCCGAAGAGGAACGGTCGCCGCCTCGATGCCCGATCAGATTCCGTCGTCGATCAAAAAAATGCGCGCCGCACGAATGATTGAGATCAGCGATCGAAAATCCGTCGACTACAGAAAAAAATTTATCGGCGCGACCGTCGACGTGTTGACTGAAACGATGACGGACGGAATCGTCGACGGCTTGACGGATAATTACATTCGAGTGTTCGTCGACGGCGACGTGCCGCTCGGCAAAATGATCCGCGTCGAATTGGTTGCAATCGAAGGCGAAGGAATGAAAGGGCGCGTCGTATGACGGAGTTTCGGATTGATGAGACGGGCGCTCGTATCGAAGTCGAGATCGCCGACAACGCTTGGAAACGTTTGAAAGGGCTGATGTTTCGAGATCGGCTCGATAGCGGACGCGGATTGTTCCTCGCGCCGTGTAACAGTATTCATATGATGTTTATGCGTTTCGCGATCGATGCCGTTTATGTCGACAAGGATTATCGGATCAAAAAAATCGTGCGCGGGCTCCGACCGTGGATCGGATTGTCGATGTGCCTCGGAGCCTTCGGAGTGCTCGAAATTCCCTCGGGCGACGCCGATAAATTTAACCTCAAGGTCGGGCAAAAATTTTTGTTGACAGCCTGATTTTTTTTATTATAATCGATACCAAAATCAATTGATGCAGTATCGACGGAGGTGATGACGATGGACGAAAAAATAATCCGCGCGGCGCTCGACGAGATCGCTCAACACTCCGTCATGTTTACGATGGACGATCTCACGCGCCGACTTCACATCAGTAAAACGTCTCTCTACAACGCCGCCGGCTCGAAAGAAAATCTCATACACGAAATTATTTCCTACGTGATCAACGACTTCGATCGAGGCGAGAAAAAAATTCAGGACGCGGAAATTTCATCGACCGAAAAAATTTCGCGCTACATCGATCGATACTCTGAACTGTTCAGCATGCTTGAGCACGGCGTCTACGACGATCTCAAAATAAATTATCCCGCCGAGTGGCAGCGCTGTGAAGAGTTCCGGCGCTCGAAAGTCGATGTGCTGTTGAAATTTATCGACGACGGCATCAAACGAGAAGTCTTTCGACCCGTCAATCTCGCCGTAGTCAAGCGATTGCTGCTGTTCATGTCGTCAATCCTGTCGGATTCAAAATTTCTGGCGGAAAATAATTTGACTTACACTCAAGCAATCGCGGCGCTCCGCGAGCTCATGCTCAACGGTTTTGTCAAACGCTAATTTTTTTTGCCTTTAAGGATACCGTCAACAATATTTTTAGTATCGATCGGAGGGATCGTCATGAGTAAGGAAAAAGTTTTTAACGCGGTCAAAGTACTCGCGTTGATGCTGTTCTTCGTCGGCGGGCTCGGCGTGTTCTATTGGCAAACGTCGGAGGCGAAAGCGGACGTGCCGGCGCTGTGGGGCATGGTGGACGCGAAAGAGATCAACATCAACTCGAAAGTCGCGGGACGAGTGATCGAGTTGCTCGTCGATGAAGGCGATCACGTCGACGCGGGGCAATTGATCGCGCGCGTCGATCGCGACCTGCAGGAGCCGCAACTTCGTCAAGCGCAAGCCGCACTCGCCGCGCAGTACGCTCAACTGCAGCAGGTGATGATCGCGTCGCGCAATGCGGAGACCTCGCTCGACGCTCAACTCCGCGCGGCTCAAGCGCAATTGACGCAGGCTCAGACCGCGCTCGATCTCGCGTCGAAAGACGAGGCTCGATACAGCGCGTTGCTTGAAGCGGGCGCGGTATCCGTTCAAACTTACGACACTTATAAATCGCAATTGGACAACGCGCTTGCCGTCCGCGATGCCGCTCAAGCCGCAGTCGACTCCGCGCGGAGCGATCTCTTGAAAAACGATCAAAATGTGGCGGCTCAACTTGCGGCGCAGGAGCAAGCCGAAGCGTTGAAGTCGCAGCTCGACGCGGTTGAAGTCAATCTCGACGAGACCGAAATTCGCGCGCCGTTCGATGGTATCATCACTCAAAAATACGTCGAGGCAGGGCAATTGATCTCGAGCGCGATTCCGATCTTCGCCCTTCAAAATCCTCTCGACAATTGGATCGATTTTAAAGTCGACGAGACGGCGATCAATAATTTTTCGATCGGGCAATTGGTGAAACTTCGCGGGCGCGACGGCTCGACGGTGATAGACGGGACGGTTGAGAGTATTCGTCGGAAGGCGGATTTTGCGACGCAGAAGGCGACGTCGGAGCGCGGCGATGTCGACGTGATTGCCTTCAACGTCAAGGTGCGGACGGATAATCCGGCGGTGTGGTCGGGCATGCGCTTCGCGCTCGACGGGGCGCAATAAAAATTTTTCTCCCGCCCACCCAC
>CALGGP010000170.1 GCA_937915885.1 uncultured Selenomonadales bacterium
CGTTAGGTAAAGGCTCCTTTGGTGAAGTTTTTTTAACTAAAATAAAAAATGATCCCTATACATATGCGACAAAAGTATATGATCGAGAAAAAATTGAAGGCGGTGCTGACGATCGCGGGCTCGGATTCTTCGGGCGGCGCGGGCATTCAAGCCGACCTTAAAACTTTTATTGCCAACGGCGTTTATGGCATGTCGGCGATCACCGCGATCACCGCGCAAAATACTCTCGGCGTCGACGCCGTCATGGACGTTACGCCCGACATTCTTGCCGCACAAATCGACGCCGTTTTTGAAGACATTCCGCCCGACGCCGTCAAGATCGGCATGGTCTCGTCGACGGCGCTGATCGATGTGATTGACGATCGTCTTCGTCGATACAACGCTCAACACGTCGTAGTCGATCCCGTCATGGTCTCGACGAGCGGCTCAAAATTGATCTCCGACGACGCGATTGATGCGCTCAAAAATTTATTCCGCCTCGCCGAAGTGATCACCCCCAATATGTTTGAGCTCGCCGCGCTCACCAATCAGCCCTTCGACGCCATTCACGACAAAAATTCCATGGAAATTTCCGCGCGGAGGTTGTTTGATGAGCACGGTTGCGCGGTGCTCGCCAAAGGCGGACATTTCCACAGCGTGGCGACCGATCTGTTGTGCACCGCCGACGGTTTTCAATGGTTTTACGGTGAGCACATCGACACGAAGAACACTCACGGCACGGGCTGTACCTTGTCGTCGGCGATCGCATCGAACTTGGCGAAGGGGCTGACGTTGAGCGCATCGATTGATGCGGCGAAAAAATATTTGTCGGAGGCGCTGTCTTCGGGGCTGGCGATGGGGCATGGCTGCGGTCCGTTGGATCATGGATTTAAATTTTGAGACCGTTTTAGAAGGGGCGCCGCCGACGCGCCCACCCCGCGCCGACGACGCCCGTCCGTTTTGAAAAATGTGGAGGTGGAGTTATGGGAGTCGGCATTAAGGATATGCGCGCGTTCAGCGCCGTCGTCGAGGAGGGCAATATCAGCCACGCCGCTCAGCGCCTCGACGTCGCTCAGCCCGTCCTCTCGAAACAAATCAAACGCCTCGAGGAAGAACTCGGCGTCAAACTTTTCGATCGCGGCTCCCGCGCCATTCGTCTTACCGCCGCCGGTCGCGTCTTTTACAATCGCGTCGAACGCATTCTCGGGCTCGTCGACGGCACCATCAGAGAACTCTCCGAAATCGGCGCGGGCTCGAGCGGCTCAATCCGCCTCGGCACCATCACCACCTCCGGCGCGATGATTTTGCCCGATCTCATTGCGCAATTTCATCAGCGTTATCCCGATGTCACGTTCGAGATTTGGGAGTCGGAGGGCGCGCGCATTCTCGAGATGCTCGACAGCCGCAAAATCGAGATCGCCGTCACCCGCACGCAAGTCGACGCCGAACATTACAGCTCGATCGTCCTGCCGCACGAGCCCTTCATGATGCTGATGAATGAGCAAAATGTTTGCGGCGCCTCCGACAAAGAAGTGCGGCTCGTCGAGCTCAAGGATCGCCCGTTGATCATTCCGCTCCGTTGGAAGTCGATTTTCGTCAGCAATTGCAAGCATCTCGGATTCGAGCCGAAAATTTTTTGCGTGTCCGACAGTTTTGTGCAGGGGCTGATGATGGTCCGAATGAATTTGGGGATCGCGATGTTCCCGATGTCGTCGCAAACGCTGATGCGCGACGGCGATCTGATCTGCAAACGGCTGGTCGAGCCCGAAATGACTACGCACACCGTCATCAGTCGACTGAAGGATCAGACGCTGTCGAGCGCGTGCAAAAATTTTTTGAGCTTGTTTCGAGAGATGTTTGTTAAGGAGTGACGCCGATTGAGATTGTACATCGCCGAAAAGCCGTCGATGGGGCGCGAGCTTGCCGCGTGTCTTAAGCCGCCGCACAACGCTCGAGGCAAAAGTTATATCGCGACGGGCGACGGCGTTGTGACGTGGCTCTACGGGCATGTGCTCGAGCAGGACGAGCCCGCGCAATATGATGAGCGATACAAGCGTTGGAATGCCGCCGACCTTCCGATCATTCCGTCGGAGTGGAAGTTGCACGTCGACGAGAAGGCGGCAAATCAGTTTGATGTGGTTCGACAATTGATCGGCAAGGCTGATGAGATTGTGCACGCGGGCGATCCCGATCGCGAGGGTCAATTGCTTGTCGATGAGGTTTTAGATTATGTCGGCAATCGCAAGCCCGTCAAACGGATTTTGCTCAACGCGCTTGACGAGAAGAGCATCAAACGCGCCAATGAAAATCTCCGCGACAATCGGGAGTTCGTCAATCTGAAGCAATCGGCGTTGGCGCGCTCGAGGGCGGATTGGCTGATCGGAATGAATCTTTCGAGGGCGTTTACTTTAGCGGCTCAACGCGCGGGATATCGGGACGTGGTGTTGCCGATCGGACGGGTGAAGACGCCGACGTTGGGGCTGGTCGTCCGACGCGAGCGCGAGATTAAAAATTTCAAGCCCGTCGATTATTTTTTACTCCGCGCGGAATTTTTACATGCGAACGGCTCATTTGTGGCGCAATGGAAGCCGTCGGAAAAATTCATGTCGGAGTTACATCCGAAGGCGTTCGACGCCGAAGATCGATTGATCGATAAAAAATTGGCGGCGGAAATGTTGAAGGCGTTCGATGCCGCGCCGCACGACGGAAAAATTATCCTCTATCAGACGAAAGAAAAACGCGAGGCGGCACCGTTGCCGTTCTCGTTGTCGGCGTTGCAGGTGGCGGCGGGCAAGGCGTTCGGTTATGAGCCGCAAAAAGTGCTCGACATCGCGCAACGGCTCTACGAAAAAAAGTTGACGACATATCCGCGCTCGGATTGCGCGTTCCTGCCGACGAATCAATTCAAGGACGGAGCGACGATCCTGCGGAATTTCGAGGCGTCGACGACGTTGCGCTCGTTGATGTTGAAAGCAAATGCGTCGATCCGAAGTCGGGCGTGGAATGACAAAAAAATTACGGCGCATCACGCGATCATTCCGACAGTCAACTCGATCAATCCGAACACGATCACGCGCGAGGAGCTGAACATTTATTTATTGATCGCGCGGGGCTATGCGGCGCAATTTCATGAGCCGTTCGTGTACGACGAGACGACGGTCGAGGTGGGCTATAAGGAGGAAAAATTTGCGGCGCGCGGACGGGTGATCAAATCGCTCGGTTGGAAGGAATTATATCCGACGAAAAAAAAGCCGTCGGCGGACGACGAAGAGGCGGAAATTTTATTGCCGTCGATGAAAAAAGGCGACGCGGTGACGTATCAATCGGGGTCGATGCTTAAAAAAACGACGAAGCCGCCGCCGCGATTTACGGCGTCGAGTCTGGTGCAGGGGATGAAGGACATACACAAGTACGTCAAAAATCCCGAGTCGAAGAAACAGTTGAAGGACGTGTACGGGATCGGGACGGAGGCGACGCGGGCGGCGATCATCGACGAGCTGTTGACGCGGGAGTTTTTGAATGTGACGGGCAAAAAAAAGGAATTGGAGCCGACGGCGAAGGCGTATTTGCTGATAGACATGCTGCCGGACGAGATGACGTACCCCGATGCGACGGCGATTTGGGAGGACAAACTTCATTCGATGTCGGAGGGCGCGGGGACGCTGGAGGAATTTTTGATCGGTCAAGCGGAGTTCACGCGGCGGTTGTGCTCGATGGCGCTGGACGCGACGGCGAAACTGATTGGCGAGGATCAGATCAAATGTCCGAGGTGCGGGCGCGGGATCATGGTCAAGCGCAAAGGGCGCAACGGGGAATTTTGGGGCTGCTCGAATTATCCGAGCTGTCGGATGTCGTGCGACGATCGGGACGGCAAGCCGGAATTTTTGAGCCGACCGAAAAAAGCGGCGGCGTTCGATGATGGCGAGATCATTTCGTCGGCAGATTTCATGAGAGATTGATTTTATATGGGCGCCGCCGCCGCTCCCGCCCCCCAACGGCAGCGCCCAAATGAGGACAGAGGTTCCCACCCGCGTCGTCGGCGCCCCGCCCTTTACATCATGCGGCGCCCAATTCGAGCGATTGAAGGCGGCAATCTTCAGTACTGCGTCGACGGC
>CALGGP010000171.1 GCA_937915885.1 uncultured Selenomonadales bacterium
GAATTTGGTGCCGTCGGCGAACGGAGCCTCCAACGTCAATTGCGTCGATGACCCGCGATTGAGAATGACGACGGCGGCTTGCGTGCCGTTGGTGCGAGCAAAGGCGTATATGTCGCCGTCCGCCTTGAGCGTCTCGACGTCGCCGTGCGCGAACAACGCCTTGTTGTTGTTCCTGACGGCAATCACTTTGCGGTAGTATTTGATCAGCTCCTTATCCTCCTTCCCCCAAGGATAGGTGCGACGGCAGTCGGGATCGGCACTGCCGAAAACGCCCGCCTCGTCGCCGTAATAAATCGTCGGCATGCCCGGATAACCCATCAGAAAAACCGTCGCCAACTTCAGCCGAGCCTTGCCGAGCCGATAATCAAAATCCTCGAGCGTAGCCTGCGCGACGCCTTCTTTGCCGCCGCCGAATTTATATATCGCTCTGATCGTGTCGTGCGAGTCGACGATATTCATCAGATCGTAGAGCGCTTCGCGCGGATAATTTTGTCGGAGTATCTTCAACTCTTCGTCCGCCGCCTTCGCGTCGCCCTGCATCAAAAACAGATCGCCGATCGCAAACGACAATTTGTAATTCATCACCGAGTCGAACTGATCGCCCGTGAGGAATTGACTGCCGTCCTGCCAAATTTCGCCGAGCAATAACGGTTCCTTGCCGTCGACGGTGCGAAGTTTTTTAACCTCCGCGCGGACGTTCCGCCAAAAGCCCGACGGAATTTCTTTCGCCACATCGAAACGCCAGCCCGACAGTCCCTCTTTAAACCAGTGAGTTATGACGGCGTCCCTGTCGTAGAGCAGATAATTGCCCAAAGCCGACGAGCGCCGACCGTTTTCACTGCCGGGATAATCCTCGTCGTGGAACGCGACCAGACTCGAAAAGCCCTGCCAATCGTGGTACGCATACTTGTCGCCCATGTCGTCGCGCGACTTCTCGTTGCGAATGTCAAACCAATTCTCCCAATGGTACGGGCTGAATTCCTGCCCCTCCGCCGTCAATTGTTTTGTGACTTCCGCCTTCGCCGCCGCCTCCGTCATATTTTTATTGTTGACGAGATCGTAGACGCGCGACCAATATTCGTAGGCGCCGACCCACTTATACTTGCCGTATCGATCGAAGTAAATCGAATCGTCGCCGACGTGATTGAACACGCCGTCCATGATCAGCCGCATATCGCGCTTGCTCATCTCCGATACCAACGTGCGGAACGAGTTCATGTCGCCGAGCAACGGATCGAGATTGCCGTAATCGACCGCATCATACCGATGATTGGAGCAGGCATTCATTATCGGATTGACATAGATCGCGGTGATCCCCAAGTCTTTAAGGTAATCCAACTTCTTTGTGATGCCCGCGAGATCGCCGCCGAAGAAATCATTGCACTCCCATTCGTCGTCCTGTTCGGGCGATTTGCTGTGATTCGCCGGCAGATCGTTCCAAGCCCGATGTTGGACGAGCTGATGTCCGCGCGCCGATTGCCGAGCCTTGTCATTGCTCTTGTCGCCGTTGAAAAATCTGTCGGGGAAAATCTGATAGACGACCGCCTCTTTCGCCCAGTCCGGCGTATGATAATCGGCGCTGTACACCGTCAGCTGATACGGCTTCGCGCCGCGCAGTTTGACTTCGCCGACATGCCCCGACTTCGCATCGTCGCCGTACTCTTTTACGTTGTTGAGCAAAAATTTATAGCCGTAAATGCCGTTGCTCTTCGGATTGAACGTCACCGACCACAGATCGCGATCGCCCTTCGTCCCCGCCAACTTCATTCGATAGGTCTCAACGTCGCCTTCCGAAAAATCGGGATTGTACTCGTCGCCGCCCTTGGCAGTGAGTTTCGCCTTGTAAAGGATCAACTTTGCGTCCTGAACGTCGCCGTGTTGAGTGGCGATCGACAGCGTGATCGGCTCGCCGACTTTCACCGCCTCAAACGGCACCCGATAATCGCTGCTCCAAGAGTCGTGGAAAATTTTATCCTCGTGAATCCGCCCGTCATCAACAATCAATCGATGCTCCGCGCGGTCGTAGTAAAACGTCACCTTGCCGCTCTGCGCGATGTCGATCGTCTGACTCAACGGCGCACCGCCCCTTTGATTGACGATGACATCATACGAGCCGGCTTTCAAATTCACGTCGGTCTGATAAAATTGATCGAGCATCAGATCGTACATCGTGAAGGTGCCGAAACTGCCGCTGAGCTTGGGCAGTTCCGATTCGCCGAGCATTTTATACGACGTGCTGTCTTTGATCTTGTGCGTGATGTCGTTGTAATAAAACGTGACGCGCTCCGGCTTCGCGAGATTCAACTGAACGTTGGCGCCGTCAAAATTCCCGTCGAGCCCGTAATTCTCCGCCCAACTCCCGTTGAGCGCAACCTTGTAATAATACGCGCCCGCGGGCAAATCGACGGTGTAAGAATAAAAGCCGTTGCCGATATCCTTCATGCGCGTCGTCATGTCGGACGGATCCCAATCTTTGGCGGCTCCGGCTCGACTTTGCACCGTGCCCGCGATCACGACGACGCGATCCGATTGCGCAAAGGCAATGCTCGTCTCAACCGTCGAAGTCAAAAAGTTGTTCGGAACGGTCGCCGTCATCGGCACGCTCAACAGATGCATCGACAGCGCCAGCCCCATACTTCGCGCGATAAATTTTTTTCGATTCATATGCACTCCCTCCGATCGTCAATGAATTTTAATCGGTTCAGAAGTGAAAATCCAGTTGCGAACGGAAGATTTTGCGTTTGCTGTGATCGGCGGGAGAATTGACGCTGTTGCCCTCGGTGATCTTGGCGTACATGCTCTCCCACTCGACGTTCTTATACGGCACGACCTTAAAGCCGACGTACCAACCCTTGATGCCGTTTGAATATGTCGGACCTCTGGTCGTCCACTCGTCATCGTGCCCCCAGTCGCCCGCCGCGCCGAGCTTCACCCATTTCGCATAGAGACCGTAGGAGCCCGGCTTATTGAGATCGGTGCCCTTGTATTCGAGCTTGCCCGCCAAGTCGTAATCCCAATCGTCGCCGTTGAAATACGTCCCGTAATTCGATGCGTCCGTCTTGACATACGACGCGGTGAGCGCCAGACTTTTCGACAGCTTAAATTTTAAATCGGCGCCGTAGGCATTCGTCGCGTCCATCCAATAGCCCCTGCCGGTGTTGTGATCGTATTTGTGATCGATGACGCGCGAGTAAACCAAATTCGCGTCGATGTATTTGCCGATCGGTCCCCAAAGATTGATCGCCGCATAGGTCGGAACGCTGCCCTCGTCGCCGTCGTAAGTCGGAGCCCAATAATCGCCGCTCAACCACCAACCATGCCCGTGCTCGATCGGGTGATAGAACGAGATCGCGTCCATCGGATTGCCCCACAAAAGATTTTGCATGCCGATCCCGTTCCATTTGCGCCCAACGTTGACGTACCAATCTTTACCGAGCGTCGCCTCGACCCAAATGTTGGAGATCGAGCCGTTATGATTTTCATCGTTGGCGGAGTTGTCGTGCGCCGCATGAGAAAATTTCGTGCCGACGATCTCTCCGTTCTGAATGGTGTAGCCCTTCAACGCCTCACTCTGACGATAGTGCGCATTTTTTTCGATGGTGAAACGCGCCTTGAATCGATCGGACACCTTCAATTGCCCCTCGAGATCGGCATAAAATCTGTTGTTGTAATTGCTGTAAAGCCCGTCGTCATTGCCGCCCTGCACTCGCGCCAAGCCCCAAATTTGAAAATGCTCCTGCTGTTTTTTGAGCTTGTCGATCTCCTCGTCGTGCTGATCGACGCGATTTTTTAAAATCTCGATCTCCGACGCATACTCGTTGGAAAGTTTTTCCAAGACCGCCTGACTGCCGATATTGCCGCCGCCCTTGAGCATCGCCTTCGCCACGATCGTTGCCATCTCGTAACGCGTCATGGATCGTCCGCCCTGAAAAGTCCCGTCGCCCATGCCTTCGATGATACCGTCCTTCGCCAGATAGTCCAGCGCTTCGTAGCTCCAATGATCCTTCGGAACGTCGCTGAAACTGTCCGCGCCCGCCGCCAACGCCGTACTCGACAGCCCGAGGCTGAGCCCGAGCAACAGCGCCGCAGTCTTTCTGTTGAATCTCATCCGATAACACCCTTTCTAAAATAAATTTTTGGTGATGTCAAAAGCTGATGACGGTATCTTTTGAGCACTCGACCGTCTTGCCGGTGTCCTTTTTCATGTTCGGGAAGTCCGCCGAGTTGGTGATCGCCATGACGACAACATCTTTCAACCCCGCGTCTTTGATGACTTGCCTGTCGATCTTGACGAGCGGATCGCCGAGCTTGACTTTGTCGCCCGCCTTCGTGAGAAGCGTAAAGCCCTTGCCCTTGAGCCCGACGGTATCGATGCCGATGTGGATCAACATTTCGGCGCCGTTGGCGAAACGCAATCCGACCGCATGCTTGGACTCTTCAAAGACCATGGTGATCTCCGAATCGGTAGGTGCAACAACGGTATCGCACGTCGGCTCGATCGCTACGCCGTCGCCCATCATCTTTTTCGAGAACATCTCGTCGGGCACCTCCGACATGTCGATCGCTTTGCCGTCGACGACCGCGCGGAGAAATACCGGCACGCTCAACACATGTGGTACGGCAGCCGTCGGAGTCGAAACCGTAACGGGCGGCGGAGGAGCAACCGCGTCGTCGGGAGCGTTTAGAAGTGCTTCAAAGCGTTCGCGCACTTGCGGAACGCTCAAGCCGACAATGACTTGGATCGCCCGACCGTTGTGCACGAGACCGTGAGCGCCGTGCTCGGAGAATGTGCCGACATCTTTGACGAGGCTGTCGTCCTTGACGGTGACGCGCAATCTGGTCGCGCAGTTGGTGACATCGACGATATTATTTTTGCCGCCGAGGTCTTGTAAGAAATACGCCGCTTTGATATCGCGCTCGTCGCCCGAGGGAGCCGCCGCACCTGCCGCGCCGCCGCCTTGACCTTTGCTCGCCTTGTATTCGGCTTTGGAGATCAACTTGTCGCCGCCGGGCTCGTCGCCGCGACCGGGCGTCTTGATATCGAAGTGCAGGATCAAAAATCTGAACACGAAGAAATAAACTACGGTAAAGCACAGCCCGATCACAATCTGAGTAAGGTAGGTGCCGGAGTGATTTGTCCAAAGCGGAATCCAGTTTTGAAAGAGCGCCGCATCGAGAAGACCGCCGCCGAAGTTGCCGGTGACGCCGAAAGCGTACATGGTCGAGGCGAGAGTGGCGGCAAGGCATGCGTGGACGAAGAACAGCGCGGGCGCGACGAACAGGAAGGTAAATTCAAGCGGCTCGGTGATGCCGCAGAGGACGGCAACGACCGCCGCCGGTGCCACGAGTGCGGCGATTTTTTTGCGACGGTCGGGCTTGGCGGTGGCGTAGAGCGCGAGCGCGATGCCCGGGCAGCCGAAGAGTTTGCTCATGCCGTGGAGTGAGAAGCCGCCTTGAGGATAGAGTTCGATCAACGGCTTGGTCGACTCGGCAAATTGTCTGATGTGCTCGAGCCAATAAGCGTTGAGCCCGTTGTCGACAACCGCCGGACCGAAAATGAACGGCAGATAAATGAAGTGATGCAAGCCCGTCGGGATCAAGAATCGCTCGAGGAATGTGTAAAGCCAGACGCCGAACACGCCCGAGCTCGTCAAAAATACTTGCAACGAGGCGATCGCCGCCTGAACTTGCGGCCAGACGAGGCAGAAGATGTAAGTCACGGGGATCATCAAGCCGAAGCCGGCGACGACGACCAGCGACGAGCCCTTGAAAATTCCCATGTACTCGGGGACGTTGACATCGAACAATTTGTTGTGCAGCCAGACCGAGATCGACGAGATGATGATCGCGCCGACGATACCGGTATCGAGCGTCTTGATGTTGGCAATCATCGTGAGACCGCTGCCGGGCTTGGCGTCTTGAGTGAAGTCGACGCCGAAATTCGGTCCCCACAAATTCATCATCGCTTGAATGAAGTAGTTGAAGATCATGAAGATGAGAAATGATTCCATGGCGGCGCGGGCGTTTTCTTTCTTCGCCAGCCCGATCGGCAGTCCGATACAGAACAGCAACGCCATCTGATTAAAGACCGTCCAAGAGCCCTGCTCGACGATGTACCAAAACTTCCACCACGCCGTTCCTTCCTCGGCGATCGAGCCCAAAATCATAGGATTTTTGCTCAAGATGGAAATACCGACGAGAATACCGAACACGCCGAACATGATGACCGGAGTGAACATCGCGCCTCCGAACCGTTGAACCTTTTGCATGATGACGTCTTTGTCGATATTCATGATGTGACACCTCCTTTTTTTTGGAGGTAGAATAAATAAAAAAAGCCGCGACTTCAATCAGTTGGCGGCTTTTCGGATCGGCGACACAAAACGGTGTTCGATTACATTTTACGTAATTTGTTTCATGCCCAAAAAAAATTAAGGCGTCTCCGCCTCACGTTTCAAGTACATTTTATATTTGACCGACCAAATTTCGAGCAGTAAGAAATATGACAGCATCGACTTGAACGGCACATGCCTTTCGTCGTTGAGTTGAAATTGCTCCGAGAAGACGTAGAGATTTTCGGTCGAGCGACTTGCCAGAGTGTTTTCGCGCAGATCGGTGATCGAGATCAACGGAATCCCTTTCAACTGCAATTGCAAAGAAAATTCCTTGACCCAATGCGACTCGCCGCTCAACGACACGAAGATAAACAAATCGTCTTTGTTGGACGCCTCCAAGATCGAATAAAATTCGTCTCTGCCGCCGATGTCGTAGATAAAAACATTGTCGTAGAAAAATAAGCGCTTGAGTTCCTGCACCATATTGCTTTGCACGTAGCCGGACGCGAACGCAAAAATTCTGTTCGCCTCGTGCACCAATCGGCTCGCTCCGTCGTAGTTGAGCTTTATCAAATTCGACCAGGTGCCGGAATAAAATTTTTCGAGCGCGGCGAGAATGTCGTGCGAGTGGATGTCGGCGGCGGGGTCTTCGCGTTTCAACATCGCCTTCAGCTCACTGAACCCGTCGAAGCCCAGCTTTTGAGCAAACCGAACGATCGTCGTGCTCGAGACGCAACATTTTTTCGCCAGCTCGTGGATCGATATCCGACGGATTTGCTCCCGATTATTCAAGATGTACTTCAATATCGCGGTGTCGGTCGGATTCAGCGCCTGCCTGTTTTCGTTGATGATTTCTTCCAATCTCATTGCCAATCACCTTTGATGTTCCGCGCGGAGAATTTGATGTTGAGGTATTTCCGGAGATTCTCGATGCTGTGGCCGGAAATGAAG
>CALGGP010000172.1 GCA_937915885.1 uncultured Selenomonadales bacterium
TGCACGACACTTGGGAATGCGCCCGCCGCTCGATTGAAGGCGCGCCGACCCCGGTGCACGACACTTGGGAATGCGCCCGCCGCTCGACTGAAGACGCGCCGACCTCGGTGCACGACACTCGGGAATGCGCCCGTTGCTCGATTGAAGGAGCGCCGACCCCGGTGCCCGACACTCGAGAACGCGCCCGCTGCTCGATCGAAGGCGCGCCGCCTCCATTGCCCGACACGCGAGAGCGCACCCGCCGCTCGATCGAAGGCGCGCCGCCGATTCGCCCGCCCGCCCGAATATTTTTTTGGATTGCCGCATTGCTGTTGATGTGGTTGCCGACCGCCGAAGCCGCGCGCATTGAAACCGTCCGCGCCGTCGTCACCGCCGATCGCTCACTCCCGCCCATGGTCAAAGAACGCATGGAAGATTCCGTCCGCGCCATCGGCGAACAACTTCTCTCGGGTCACGAGCTGCCGATTTCTTTTCAATGGCGCGCTCAACAAGCCGACATCATCAAAACCGTCTTCGATAAAATTCTCGTCGGTTATTCCGTTCAATCCGTCGACCTGTCGACCGTCGAAACCGAAGCCGTGATCGGCGTCCGCCTCCGTCCGTGGACGAGTACCATCAATCGCGTCGAAGTCAATGTGGTCGTCGAGGGCATGCCGTCCGAGCTCGAGATGCTCGTCCGCAATGATCTCGCCGATGTCGATTGCGTTTTCGCCGACGGGCTGATGGATTTGCCGATCGCCGCCGCCGATTGGACCAACGGCATTTTGAAACGTCGCCTCAATAATTTTATGGACGAGCACCTTCCCGAGTTCCGCGCGGATTTCGACATCGAATTTTCGTCGTCGACCGCCGCAATTTTGTTGACGGTTTACCCGCGCGTCCCCGTCGTGCGCATCGTCAGCCTCTCCATGCACTCGAGCACCATGCCCAACGTCGCGCTCGTCACTCACCGCACCATCATGGAGGAACGCGTCAATCTGCTCGTCGGAGTGCCCGTCGCCTTCGTCGACCGTCATCAATCCGACATCGAAGAATTGATCCGACAACCGCTCGACGAACAAAAAGATTTTCGAGCGCTCAAAATGAACAGTCGCGTCGAGATCAATGCCGCCGAAAAAACTTCCGTCATGATCCGATCCGATTCCGAACGCTATCGAATGAGATTGAGCGGTTGGCTCGATCTCGGACGGAGCGATAAAGCCGACGACGATTTTGTGTTTCGAGCGCATATCGGACGGAAAATCTCCACGCTTGACGAGGCATTTTTTCAGCTCGACGCTCAGCCTCAGGACGTGCATTTTAAGTGGTCGATCGGCTACGCGCGCGCGCTTCCGCACGGCACCGTCGCCGCCCTTCGATACGATCTCACCGATCGAGAGATGATCGCGCGGATCGAGCAGGAATTTTTCAAGGATTGGACGTTTCGATATGAGCATCGATTCGAGGACGACGCCAACGAGGCGGCGGTTCGATACAAGCTCCATGATTTTTTCGATGTCGAATACGTGATCGATCGGCGCGAGAGTTGGTTGCGTCTCATTGGACATTTTTAATCAAAAAATAATGTTGGTCTAATGATTTTTTCATGGGCAATCGATAAAATAACGGTTGGAAGTAAAAATTGCAAGGGAGGTTCAATCAATGAGACCGAAAAAATTTCTGTTGATGGCGGCGACGATGATCATGACGTTGTTGTTCGCGACAATGGGCGTGTTCGCCGCCGACGGAGAGGTCGACTGGGAGCGCGGCATCATCACCGCGAAGGGCTACGGCGTGCCCAACACGGAAAAATTCCGCAACCCCGTCCAAGCGCGGCTGTCGGCACGCGAGGCGGCAAAGGCGTCGGCGTATGCGGAACTGCTTGCGACGCTCCAAGGGATCAACGTCGAGGCGACCACAACGGTTGAAAATCTGATGTTGGAAAGTCAGACGATCCGAACCAATGTGCAGGGTTTGGTGCGCGGCGCGCAAATTGTCGATCAGTATTGGGAAGAAGGCGCCTACGTCGTGGTAATGCAAATGCCGATGTACGGAGCAAAATCTGTGGCGAGCGCGGTTCTTCAGCCGCCTCCGAAACGCGATCCGATCCCCGAGCCTGTGCCGAGCGTGCAACCGTCGATGCCGACGACGACCACCACGACCACGACGACTACTACAACGACCACAACGCCGGGCGTCACGGTTCCGAGCACTCCGAGTGTGCGTCCGTCGAGCGGCGCGATCGGAGGATATACGGGCGTGATCATCGATTGCCGCGGTTTGGGATTGAAGCCGGTGATGAGTCCGGTGATCAAAAACGACCAGGGGCAACCGATCTACGGCTACAAAAATCTTGATCCCGACAAAGTCATCGAGTACGGCATGGCAGGTTATTCGTATGAAGTGAGCGGCAGCAGCACGGCGCGCGCGGGGAGCAATCCGCTCGTGATCAAGGCGCTCCGCTTGGAGAATCATAATTCCAATCCGATTATCTCGACGGCGGATGCGAACCGTCTTTTGATTGAAAACAGAGCGACGGGCTTCCTCGAGAGCCTCAACGTCGTGTTCGTCAGATAAAATTTTTTGCGGAGTGCTCGTCCTTCGGAGGGCGGGCACTTTTTTTATGGGCGCCGCCGACGCTCCCTCCCTCCGAGGCAGCGCCCAAATGAGTCCGGCATGCCCACCCGCGTCGGCGGCGCCCGCACGATTGATGGCACCCGCACAGTCGACGGCGCCCGCATTGTCGACAGCGGCTCGCACAGTCGACGGCGGCTCGCGACCCGCTCAATCGGCGGCGCTCGAACAGTCGATGGAGGCTCGC
>CALGGP010000173.1 GCA_937915885.1 uncultured Selenomonadales bacterium
TCGACGGATTTATTTCGATTGCCATTTGTGCGCACTCCTTTCAAGTGCGGCGGCGGCGACCTTCAATCGATCCGCGCGGAGCAGTTCGGATGGATATGTCGTCGCCCGCGTCCGATGCAAATTCCGACGAGCCGCCGAAGCCGCTGATGATATTTTCTTTGATGATTTTGGAGGCGGCGCTTATCACCGAGGCGCTCGCGGTGATGCCCGTCGACGGATTTATTTCGATTGCCATTTGTGCGCACTCCTTTCAAGTGCGGCGGCGACCTTCAATCGATCCGCGCGGAGCAATTCGGACGGATCGTCGATCATCGACGTCGACTCGGCAAGCGGAGCGCTCTCCGTTATGCTCGAGAGTTCGTCGGACGTGTCGCCGTCCGTCGGTTGAGTGAACCAATAATCCTCCGCGTCCGATGCGAATTGCGAAGAGCCGCCGAACGCTTGACCGTTGACCAGCAGCTTGACCGTGGTCGATGTGTCGATGTTGGCGTAATTTTTGAAGTCGGTCGTCGTGCCGTAGACCGTGAGCGTGCCGGTCTTTTTCGCGTCGGAAGAGGCTGCGGCGGTGATGACGAGCGTCTTGCCGTTGTACTTCAGATTGACGGTGTCGGCGTCGACGTTGTTCAATCGGATCACGTCACCGCCCGCCCCGTCGTAATTTTTAACGACATCCTTGGCGCCCTTATTTTCGACGCTCATATCGAAAACAAACGTATCGGCGCCGTTGGAATTGCCGAAGAGATTGTCATTGCCCGCGCCGCCGTTTAGCGTCGAGCCGCCGCGCCCCGCGTAAAGATCATTTGCCGCCGAATTGCCGGTGACGTTGAGCGCGCCGCCGTAGAGCGTTGCGTTGACTGTCTTCAATTTGGAATAATATTTTTCGGCGTCGGAGATGTCAAGCGCGAGACTGCCGACCGTCGCGTCGCTCGTGACCGAGAGGATCGTCTTGCCGGATTGATATTCAACGCCCGTCGGCAAATTCGTCCCGTAAGTCAACAGCTCCTCGCCGCGATTGATCGTCCCGTTCGCCGCCTGCGTGCCGCTGACGATTTTCAATTGCCCCTCGGGATTTTTGATCGTGAGCTTCTGATTGTTGAGCGTCAACGTAATATCCTTGCCGCTGTCCTTGAAAACCTTCTGATCAGTGACGTCGATCGTCGTGCCGTTGTAGCCGAGGATCAACAGCTCGTCGCCGTCGCCGCCGTTGAGCGAAGTGATCACATCGGCGCCGCCACCGACGCTGTAAACGAACACATCTTTACCGCCGCCCCCGAAGAGTTTATCCGCGCCGGTGCCGCCCTTGATCGTCGAGCCGCCGCCGCCCGCCGTCAACATGTAAGACGTATTGTTGAGATCGCCCGCGACCAGACAGAGCGCGTTTTTCGAGTAAGCGGACGCGTCGATCGCCTTGACGTTGATCCCGTAATCGCTCGCCTTGAGCGTGGCGGCATTGGCAAGGTTGGCGTCGCTGTCGATTATCATGGAATTTTTGACGAAGCTGATGTGATCGGGATCGGGCACGTTCTCGCGATAATTGAGCAGCGTATTTCCGGCGGTGTCTTTGACGAAAATTTTGCCCGTCGCATTTTTGAGCGTGAGCCTGCCCTTCGTCGAGCCGTTCTGCAGATCGAGCGTGATGGTCCCGTTGCTGTCCTTAAACACTTTCGAGTTGCCGATATCGATCGTATCGGTATAGCCGCTGAGAATTATCGTATCTTTCGAGCCGTCGTAATTGTTAATCTCGTCGTTGCCGTCGCCGAGCGCGTAATAGAAAACGTCATTGCCCGCGCCGCCGAACAATTTATCATTGCCGCCGCCGCCGTTGAGCGTGCCGCCGTTGCCTCCGATCGAAATATTATTTGCCGCCGCGTTGCCTGCGACCCCGATCATATACGACGCCTTTGTGGCATCGATGGTTTTGATTTGACTGTGGATCAATGACGCGTTGACCGTCGAGTTCGCCGACGCCGCTCCGATCGTCAACATCGTATAATCGGGCGCGGTACCTTTCATCGCGAAGCCGACGCCCGCCGGGATCGAGCCGTGAGTGACTGCCGTCGTCACGTTCGACAGATTATCGGTTGAGGAGGCGAGACACACCGCGATCGTCGTTTCGCTCGACGCCTTATTGACGGTCAACTTCGATTTTTTATTGCCTTCGATGGTGATCGTCGTTACGTCCTTTGCGTCGGTAAAAATGATGTCGGACGCCGACGGCGCGGTGTCGGCAACGATGATGATCCGATCGCCGGTGTCGTAATTGCCCGCCGCGAAATTTTTATTGCCGCCGATCACGTCCGTCCCGCCGCCGATCGACTCGAGCGCACGATAAATAAAAGTATCTGCGCCTTCGTTGCCGTAAAGTTTATCGCCCGTCGCCTTCGGATTGCCGCTCTTACTGTCGATGGCATAGCCGCCGTCGAGCGTGCCGCCCGCTTTACCCGACGTGAGCGCGTCCGAGTTACCGTTACCGACGATGCTCACCTTGCCGCTGTAATTCGACGCGTCGACCTCCTTGACGCCGTCGGGATATCCGTCGTTGACGAGATCGATGCTCACCGACGCCGCGCTCGTGCCGCCGCCGAGCGTCACGATCGACGTGCTTTTTCCGTAGCCGGCTCCGGCGGGGAAGTCGACGCCGTAATTCAAAATCAAATTCGCGTCACTGACGGTGTTTTTATAAACCTTAACCTTGCCGCTGCTCTTCGTCGTGTCGATCGTGAGACTGCCTTTAGCGGCGCTGCCGTTGACCGTGCCGTTGAGCGTGAGCGTCAACGCCTTGCCGCTGTCCTTATAACTGACGTCGCCGCTCTTTTCGATCGTCGTCACGTCGTCGAAGCCGAGCAACACGATCGCGTCGTCGGCTCCGTTAAAGCCGGTGATCTTATCCGCGCCGCCCCCGAGGCTGTAAACAAAAACGTCCTTGCCGTCGCCGCCGATGAAAGAATCGTTGAAGCCCTTATTCTTCGCGTAATCGTAGCCGCCCGTGACACTCGTGTTGTTGCCGCCGAGCGTGACGTTCGTCGCCGCGTAATCGCTCCCGACAATCATGACGGCGCCCGCCTCCGTCGCGTTGACGTTTTTGATCTGCGAATTGATATCCGAAACGTCGACGGTCGAGGTCGCGGCGGAAGTGACTGTCGCGTTGAATTTGCTGTCGAGCGAGACGCCCGTCGGAACGTTGCCGTGCGTGATCGTCTTGAGCGCGCTCCCTCCGACCGCCGTCGCCAACTCGATCGTCACCGGCGTCAACGAATCCGCTTTATTGATCGTGACCGTTTCGCTCGTGCCCTTGAATGAAACCGTCAACGCCGACTTCGCATCTTTAAACATGACGGCGCCCGCGTCGGTGATCGTGCTGTCGCCGACGATCAAAATCTTATCGCCCGTCGAATACAGACTCGTCGCGTCTTTGACGTTGCCGACCACGTCACTGCCGGAGCCGATCGAATGCACGAACACATCATTGCCGTCGCTCCCGTAGAGTTTATCCTTGCCGGTGCCGCCGTTGAGCGTGCCGCCCGCGCTCGAGCCGATGATTATGTTATCGTTTTTGTTGCCGACGACGTTGACGGCTCTCGAGCTCGACGACGCATCGAGCGTGACGACGGCGGCAAATTTATCGTCGGTGCCGTCGACCGTCGTGATGGTGTTGTCGCTGCCGGCGGTGATGACGGCGCTCTTGCCTTTGATGCGCACGCCCGTTGCCGTGTCGGAGTTCGCCGCCTGCAACGCCATATATCTCAACAGAATATATCCGCCCGCGTAATTACTGACGTTGCCGGTCTTCGTCGACTTGCCGAGCGCGCTCTTCAATTTGGAGGAACTTCCTCCGAGCGAAGAGATCAGCGTTGCGCGCTCATCGTCGATGCCGTGCGTCAACTCCGCCATGCCCTCCGTGATGTAAGCGGGCAACGAGCCGAAGTCTTTGATGGTCGCCGCCATAATCGCGTGAGTAAATTCGTGGGCGAGCGTCCGATCGAGATAACCCGAGCCGCTTACCGTGCTGTAGCCGTTGACATCGCTCGTATCAAGCGGATTGTAATACTTCTCGTTGATATGCAGCTCGAGTTTCGTCGCGGTGCCGCCGCTGACGGTGGTGCTGACGACCTGCGCAAGAAACGAGCCCTTGCTGACGAATTTGACGGTGATAGTCTTTGCGTCGCTGTTAATGTCGGTGCCGCCGCTGAATGAAAAATTCGAGCCGTATGAATCGCTGATCAATTTCAGCGCCTCCGATGTCCACCATGTATGCAGTCCCTGATAGATTTTTTTCTGATTGTCGGTTAGATCGCCGAAGGTTTTTTCGAGCTTGACAGTCAAGCCGTTGACGGTGAACGAATCCTGACTGAAGCTGTCGAAGGAACCGCTCTCGGGCACGACGGACTCGGCGTCCTTTACGGTCGAGCCCATTGCGTCCCAACCGGTGATGGCGCCCGTATCTTTGTTGTCGAGAATGATCCCGCACTTATCGCGCAAGAACACGTCGGCATTTTTTATTGACGCGCAATCGGCAACGGCGGCATCGATGACGTCTTGAATCGATCCGAAGGCGTCAACGTTGAGCGCGAGGATTGCCTCATCGAGCGCGTCGGTGCCGGTCTTGGTTGAATTATCGAGCGCCGACATAAATTTTTGAATGACTTGTTGCGGAGTGTAAGTCTTATAGGAGCCGAGCGACACGGTTGAGCCGTTGACGTTGAGCTTATGACAGGCGCCGTCGGCGACGGTGAGGGTGCCGCCCGAGCCGACGAGGATCACATCGTTGCCGTTGACGGACGACGACGACGACGAAAATTGGATTGTATCTTCGCCGCCGTAGCCGACGATCGTATTCGAGCCCGCGCCCGGGGCAAATAAATCCGAGTTACCGGTTCCTTTCAAGGTTGCGCCGCCCGAGCCGCTGATTGTTATCTTGCCGATAGCGGCGCCGTTTGCGAATACGTAACTGACTTCGGCGTCGGCGCCCGCGTTGACTGCCAGATTTGCGTCGTCGGCGATCAAAATGACGTTCGAGCCGGAGCCGAGCACGAGGTTTGTGGTGTCGGAAGCCCAGACGACGACGGTATCATTGCCTGCGCCGGTGTTGACGGTCGACGCTGACGAGTTCGGTCCGACGATGATTGAATCGTTGCCTGCGCCGCCGTTGACGGAAGTGTTTTTGGCGGCTTGAATTTGAACGGTATCGTTGCCTGCGCCGGCGTCGACGGTGACGTTATTGTAGGGTTCATCAGTATAGCCGATGATTATTCGATCCTTATCGGCGGTGCCGGTCAGCATTTGGTTATCGACGGTGGCTGAAAGAGTACTCGCGGCTGCCATTTTAATCAGTCCTTTCCATTTATCATAATCCGTTAAACGATCAATAGAAGTAGTATTATATTTTATATCGTAAAAAGAAAAGGCGTCAATAGGCGCCGAAAAAAATATTTCTTCCGCGCGCCCCTCTAATTCCGCATTCCTAATTCCTAATTCCTAATAAAAAAAATCGCCCCGAACTTTCGCTCGAGGCTCCGAAGATTTTCCTATGTTATTTTATTTTATCGATTGACTACTCAATCAGCCATGACCGTTGGCTGCGAACGCCTGATCACTTACGTGCTTTATGACGTGCGCCGGCGCCCAACAGTGCATTGATGGTTTTGTCCGTTGTCCCAACCTCCGTGAAGGCGGCATCGGGATCGAAGGTGGTAGAAGTCTCCGTGCCGAGAGGCTTAACGTCGAGAATGTCGTCGAGCTCGCTGACGGTGGCTGCGGAGGAGCCGGTGGTGCCGCCGAGGAGATCGTCGATGTCGTAGCCGGTTGCCGTCCAGCCGTCGGACGCGGGCAATTCTTCTGATTCTGTCGCCGCAAGGGTGATCCTATACTGACCACTATCCAAGGTGAGTTGATACTCATTGTTATCCTTCGTATTGCTGTATTTTTGCGAAGTACTGTCGTATACGCTGACAGCTATGGCTTGTGCTTTCGTCGATGCATCATCACCGGCTATGCTAAAGCGAAGAGCAGTTACAACGCTATCGGCAATATCTGCGCCGCCGACACTCACGCTCAACCCATTTGATGTAGTTTCAAAGCGCGACCTATGCCCGTCCTTCTGCATGACATCCGGCAAGAGATCATTGTCACTGTCGAGAGTCGAGGCACCCGTGAGAGTGAAATGCAAATTACTGTCGGAGTAAATCATGTTCTCAGCGCTGCCGTTAATCGTCTTCGCCCAGCCTTCGTTAGTCAGCATGAGCGCGTCATCGGTAGCGCCAACGGCATTCTTCAGCGTGAAGGTGACCGTGTTTTCGCTGTCGATATACGCCTTGACTGTGGAGCCCGGACCGATCGAGCCGGCTTTAGTCACGGACGAGCCGTAGACTTTGAAGTTGCCAGCATCGAACTTGGTGATAACCGTCGAGGAATCGCCGAACGTGATCCCGTCGACCACCGCCTTCTCAAAGCCATTGATATTCACACCGGCTCTGCCCGCATCGTCGGTGGCATTCACCGTAGCAAACGCGCTGCCCGATACGATGAAGCTGGTGTAGCTCGTCTTGCCGCTTGTAGTATCAGACCAGCCGTTTTGATAGAGGTAGGTGTTAGTGTTAACCGTTCCGACCGAGGTCGCCGCCCAGCCGTTGAAGGTGAGCTCGACGCCGTTGGTGGTGTCGGCATCCGCATTTCTGAGCTGATAGTATATTGCCGGTTGGGTAGCATTGCCGGTGCCGATCACGTTCGTATCGGAGTTGACCAACATAGTGACGCCCGCCGAGCTGTCGGCATTGAACCATCTGACAACCGGAGCGCCGTCGTTCTCGTAGCCGGTGACGACGACATGAGTCGAGGTCGAGCCAGCTTCTTTGTAAGTACCGATCTTGTTGTCTTTGAAGAACACCAGTTGAGCGGCAGCGTTGTTCATAAAGGACTTGGCGGTGCCGCCACCAAACTTGGCAGTGTCGGAATCGATAGTAATCACGCGAGTATCGCTGTTGACGGTGAAGCCCATCGGCGTGCCGTCCGCCTTAACCGTCGGGTTCGTCGACGTGACGAAGAAGCTGAAGTTCGTTCCGGTCGAGGAGTTGTCGGTGTAGAGCCAGCCGTTATCGAAGCGCGTCCAATGCTCATCTCTGCGCACAAACGCCCAAGTATCAGTGCCAACGTTGGCAGCGGGGTCGGTGTGCGCGAGGTAGTACGTCGTCGACGCTTTGCTCTCTCCAGTCTCCGGACCGTCGGCTGTGACAGAGGCATTCGTGAACTTCGCGAATTGGAACGTCGCAGTGCCTGCCGCCTTATCCGCATTGAGCGTGTGATTCGGATTGGTCGCGTAGTCGACATAGGTGATGCGGGTATCCGATACAGCCGTATCAGTGCTGAAGACGAGCTCGACTTTCGTACCGGTGTCGATAGTGATGTTCTGATAAGAGAGGTTGCTGCTCGCCTTGACCGAATCAACGCTGACGCCGACGGGAATTCCGGAGTAATCGGATTTTGCCTCGAGCAACGCGTTGGTCGTGCCGCTGTCGATACGGAAGTAAACGCTATTGACGCTGTCATTGTAGAGCCAGCCGGTATCGTAGCGGTGCCAATTCTCGTCGTTCTTGACGAGCTCGTAGCCGTTGTCTGCCTTGCCGTCGACATCTGCAAGATAGTACTTCGTATTCGTATCCGTGCCGATGGAGAACATCTTCGTCGTGTCGGTGGTGTAGGCGTAAGACGAGCCGTTAGTGGTGCTGGAGTCTGCGAAGCCCTTGATATGAATCTTGGTGATGTCGTCCGCCGCGTTGAGGGTAACAATGTCGAGACTGACGAGATCGGTAACGCCCGTGCCGCTTGCCGCGAAGTTGATGTAGTATTGACCGCCATCGACGGAGACAGACGCGCCTACAGGCTGTCCAACATCACTGCTGATGAGCGTCAAACCGCTGGCGTATTTATCATTATATCCGACGCTGAAGGAAAGTCCGGTGTCGCTGGCGTAAGTCCAGACGCGTTTCTCGTCGTGATCGCCTTTGTTGGCGAGCGACCAGTTATCATCTTGGACGAGCAGCTCGAGACCGGTGGACGAATCGTTAGTGAGTTCCTTCAAAGCGTACGTCTTACTGCCAACCGCAAACTCGCTGTCAATCGTGATGCCTTTGACATGGAGACCGTCAACGCCCGCAACGACACTCGAGAAGCTGATGATGCCGGCGTCAGTGGCAGTGCCGAAGGTGATCGTGTCGGAGAATTGGAAGGTTTCGCCGGATGCCGAGATCGTGATGCCTTGCGGCGAGCCGACGAGCGACTTTACAACATCAGTCTCCGTCTTCTCGACAACATCAATGGTGTCGTTGATCGTGAAGACGACATTGTGATTGGCAATGGAGGTGTCGGTGTAGTTCCAACCGTCGGCGGTGCGGTGCCAATTGTTATTCCACGGCGTGAGCTCATAGCCGTTATCGGAGTCGTTGTCGAGTTCGGCGAAGTAGAAGTTAGCTTGAGCACTGCCCGAGATGGCAATGTTCGTATCGGAATCGACGCCGTCAAAGTGGAGACCGTTCTTACCGATCGTGGCATTCGAGCCGAGCGTGATGTTGCCGTTGAAGTTTTCGGCAGTCTTGCCGTCCTTATCGATGTTGAGCAACGTGCGGTTGAGCGAGATGTTGTTGCCGTCAACGGTGACGCCTAACGGAGCGCCGTCGCTGCCTGCCGGAGCGATGTGTCTTGCGCTCTCGACGAGACCGGCTTCACTGCTGAACGTCATCGTAAGATTGGCGTCGGTGTAAACCCAAGTGCCCGCCGCATACGTCGTGGAACTAGAATCCGAGCCGACCGTTGCCGGTTGCGAGTAGAGCTTCCAATTGGCGTTCGTCTTGAGGAATTCGAGATCGCCTGCAACGGTGTCCATCTGAGCGAGCACGTAATTGTACGTATCGGTGCCGGAGCCAATCACAATCGTTGTGTCTGTGGTGACGCCAACCATATGGAGCGTGCCGCCGCTGCCGAGGTTTGTATCGCTATCGACGGCGCTGAAGGTGAGCGACCCTGCCACAACCACATTCGACGCTTCCACCGCTGCCGTGCCGGAGTCGATGCTGATCGTCGCCGCCGTATTGCCGCCCGATATGGTGATGCCCGCAGGCGTACCGTCATTCGTGGAGACAAGGTTAGAATCCGTGCTGATCGTCAAGAGATCAATCCCGAGACCGCTGTTGGAATACGTCCAAGTACGTTTGTTATTGTTGTCAACGTCAAGGGTCCAGAGGGTCGACGGGGCGATCTTCAAGAGCTCGAGACCATCATTAGTATTGCCGCTGAGCTCCGCAAGCTGATAAGTCGAAGTCGCGCTCGGATCCTCTGTGGTGGGAGTGTTGATTATGATAGTCTGACCAGCCTTGAAAGTGACTGTATCAGCGCCTTTGAAGTGCAAGCCGCCGTTGGAGAGGAAGGTCTTTACTGCCGTCGAAGAATCGAACACGAACTGACCAACATCGAGCCCTTTAGCGCCGGTGATCGTCATGTTGGTACCGTCTTCGGTAGTGGCAGCCGTGACGGTAACTCCGGACGGGGTGCCGAGCGTTGCGCCTTCGCCGAGCAGATTTGCCGTCGCGCTGATATCAAACTTGATACCGCCCGTAAGACTTCCGACCGTTGCGCCACTCGAATACGACCACGAGCCGACAGGATGAAGTGTGTCGGCGCCGTTGTTATACGTCCAGTTCGCATCGTTGACGTGGAGCAATTCATAGCCGTTGGTCGAGTCGCGATCGAGGTCGGCGAGCAGGTAACTATGAGTTTCAGTGCCTTGCACGACAGAAACGGTCGCATCAGCCTTGAAAACGTTAGACTCATCGCCATTTGCAAAGAGATGGAATCCAGTCTTGCTGTTGACGACAGTCGTGTTGGAGAACAGAAGCTGTACCGGCTTCTGTTCAACCTTTTCAGCGCCCTTGGTGCCCGTCGTGTCTGCGATGGTGCCGAGTGCAGAGTCAACCGTGATGAAGGTTTCAGTGGTATCTGCCACGGCGCCAACCTTGCGCTCGACATTGATTCCGCGCGGAGTGCCGTCCGCAGACGCAAGAGCCGTCGTAGTGATTTGGAAGTCGCCGTTTGCGTTGAAGGCAGCCGTCGAGCTGTCGTTGAAGTACCGCCAATTGCTGTTGGTGCGGAGCCAGTGAGCGTCTTTGCGGAGGAATTCCAAGCCGTTATCTTTGCCGTCGAGATTGACGAGATAATACTCGTTGTCATCGCCCATCTTGAAGGTCGGAACCGTCCCCGTGCCGCTGCTGATGCCGTAGATGTGAGTCGGTTCTTCGATGTCGCTGTTGCCAAGCGTATCGAACGAGATGTGGCTTGCAATCGTTTCGGTACCGATCGTAATGCTTGTAACCTGACCAAGATATTTGCTCGTAACTTCGTTCTCTACAACGACATTCACGCCGACCGGCAAGCCTTTATCGCTGATGGCGAGTCCCGCGTCGGAAGCGATCGTGAATTTGACTTGCGGAATAGCCGCGCGACTTGCATCGGACGCCGCTTGGTTGTTATAAACGATGGTCTTGTTGTCGAAAGTCCAAGCGCCTTCGCTGATGCTCCAGCCGCTGTTCTTATCGACCTTGAGGAGCTCATAACCGTTGGTTGAATCGCGATCGAGATCAGCAACCTGATAAGCGACTTTGTCTTCGCCGATGATGAACTCCGTCCCGACATCGTAGCCGGAGATATGGACGGCTTTCGTCTCGCTGCCGAAGGTGGCGTCACTGCCGAAGAGGAAGTGCGACGGCGCGATGCCTGCGGCGCTGTTGACGTTGATCGTCAAGCCTGTAGTGGTGCCGCCGGTGACGGAGACTCCGATCGGCAAACCATCGTCGGTGTGCGCAAGCCCAGCCTCGGAGCTGACGGTGAAGGTGTAGCCGACGGTGCTACCGCTGGTGAATTTCCAGAATCCGGTTCCGTTCGACTGAAGTGCGTAGCTGTCATTATCGGTAACTCTGTCGTCTGTCTGGACGCCGGTGAGGAGACTCCATCCGGCTTTCGTCGCAACATCAGTACGAATCAGTTCGGAGCCGTTAGCAGTATTGCCGTCGCCGTCATAGAGTTTGTAGGAGCCGATCACGGAATTATCGTTCTTAATCGCGATAGTCTGACCGGCTATCGCAACTACGGAATCATTCACGCTCTCGAGATAATCAGTGCTGAACTTGAGATGCGTGGTGGTGTCAAATGCCGGCGTGACGGAATCGGTGATGATGAGCTTACTAGTGGCTGCGAAGTTGAAATTAGCAAGGTTCGCTTGGAGCGGATTGTCGTCGTCTTCGTTGATAACGCCGCTCAAGGTGAACTGATTCGAGTCGCCGACGTTGTAAGTCTTATAATCGACAACGGTCGAGCCGTCGGAGTTGAGAGACCCGTGATAGATGAAGTCGTTATCCTCGGTCTTGCCGAAGCCCTTGTTGGCAATGGAGAATCCGTTATCGAAAGTGACGGTGGTCAAACTGCTCGTGCTTTCAACGGTGATGCCTTCGGGCAATCCTTTCTCGTCGGGCATGACAGCATCTGCAGCGCTGACGAGGAATCTCGCGTTGGTGTCGGTGTACTGCCAAACGCCGGTGCCTGCCGATTGTGCGCTGGTTACATCGTCCGCGCCGGTGAGGAGTTTCCAACCTGCCGCAGTTGCAGCGTCGGTGCGGAGCAATTCAAAGCCGTTGGAAGCATCGCCATCGCCGTCATAGAGTTTGTAGCCTTCGGTTGCGCTGGAGGAAGTTCCGATCTTGAGCGTGTAAGCGCTGACCGAGGCAGGAACCGAGGCGACCGCAGCGGGCAGCTCGATATGCGCATTCGAGAGATCGGTATCGGACGCGGCGTTGATGCTAACTTCATAACCTTTGACAGAGAATTTGTCAAGATAGCCCGTAGTGATTTCGGTCGGTACGGTACTATTGCCGATGAGCGTCGTCTCGCCGCCGTGATCCGTGAGAGCGCCAGTCAAGGTGAAGTGATGCGCTCCCTTGACACTATCGACTACAACGTTGCCGTCGATGTCCAACGAAGAACTATTCAATCCGTAGTAGACAACCTGATCGCTACCGGTCTTGACGAAGCCGTTGGAGCTGAGCTCGTAACCATTAGTGGTGTTGCTGTCGGCATCCTGCAAATTGTAGGTGACGTTGTTAATGATGAGCGACGTGTTCGATACAATGTCCGTGCCGGCGATGTGGAAGTTTCCGACCAACGGGTTGACGTAATAATTGACGCCGAAGGAAAGACCCGGAGTTCCGCTAACAGTACTGACGCCGTCGGGCACATAATTACCGTCGGTGTCCTGCAGAGAGCCGGACGTGAGCGTGTATTGTTTCGAGCCGTCGTCATAGATGAAGGTATCGCCGATGCCCGGACGTTTCCAAGTAGTGTCTCTCTTATTGGTCAGGTAGTCGGTGAGCTTCGAAGATTTAGCGGTGGTATCCCAACCAAAGACGGTGCCGGTGAAGACGGTCGTCGAGGTGCCTTGCTTACCGCAGACGCGCACATCGAAGTCGGAGTTGACGTTCGCCGCATTAATGAGGACATAGTTCTTGCTGTCGTAGCTAAACTGAATACCTTTCTTGGAAACAGCGACTTCAACTTTGTCCAAGCCGTCTTTGAAGTAAATCGTATCGCCTCTGGACGCATCGTAGTTGCTGATCTGGTCGGCGCCGCTTACGCTGCTGAGGACAAAGGTCGTGCCTTTAGACGCAGCGTTGTTGAGGACGACTGAATCCTTAAAGCCGGAGGAACCTTTCTTGGCGTCGTACCTTGCGCCGCCTTCAAAGGTGCCGCCGCCCGCGCCCATGGTGACGTTGAGAGCGTTGCCTGCCATGCTATCGCCGGTGATTTTAACGGCAGTATCAGACGCGGCAGTTACGAGGATGTTCTTCAATCCGGACGCCACATTGCGGAGCTCTGCGTCGGCGAGAGTGCTGTATGTATTTATAGTTTTTTCACTACCGTCAACGGTGGTCGTTGTTGTTCCATCGAAGGCGCCGCCGCTGATTGTGAGACCACCCTTGTTGAGATCCAACGAGCCCTGGAACTTGCTGTCGTCCATACCGTAGATGAAGCTGTCAGTGGTGGACTCGAAGCTACCTTGGGAATCCAGACCGTGAGCGAGCACGATGTTCACCGGCGTAGTATCAGTCGCCTTGTTGACGACGAATTTGTCTTTGGAGTCGCCAATCGTAATCGTGAGGACGTTTTTCTTGTCAGTGATGGTGACATCCGAACGCGTGAGATCGCTTGCGGTGTCGCTCGAAAGTACGAGGACATCCTTAGCGTCAAACAACGTGCTCTCGTTGCCCTTCTTGGTGTTGCCGATAGCGTCGCCGCCGTCGCCTACCATGTATGCGAAGGTATCTTCGCCCACGCCGCCGTAGAGTTTATCGGCAGTCGCTTTCAGTTCCTTGCCACTGACTTTGATAATCGCCCCTTGCGAGTCACGAATGGAGCCGCCGTAGAGGAACGTGCCGGTCGTGTCCGCATACAATTCGTTTGCAACCGTGTTGCCGACGACTTTCACGCCAGAGCTGCTGCCAGCCACAGACGCCAAGTTGACTGTCTTGATGCCGGTATAATATTTAGGATCCGCCAAATAGATGCTATTGGTATTAGTAGCGCTTATGCTGGCAACGGCAGTGATGGCAGTTCTCTTGGAGTCGTACTCGAGACCGCTCGGCAACGTCTTGCCGTAGTCGAACGTCCACTCCGGATGAGCGGCGTCAACGAAATGTACTGCTTTTGTTGCCGCATTTTTGAGCGTGAGGACGTTGTTTTTGTCGAAGGTTACAATGACGTCGCTGCCCTTCTCAGTGATCTTGCCGTCATTCAAATAGGATTGGAACAAGGCTGTGGTCGACAGAGACGCGGCAACTCCGAGTTGAATGGTGTCACCACCTTCATTAGCATTAGATTCATCTGCCGACATGTAGCCGTCGATGACGTCTTTGCCGCCAGTGACTGCGTCGATAATGTAGGTGACATTAGTTCTGTCAGCAGTCTTGTCGTGATAGAAGGTGTCGGCGACCTTAATGCCTTTACCGCCCTCGAGCGTCACGTTGATAACATTATCCACCGATACAACCGTGGTTTGAGTGGAACCACTCACGGTTACAGTTGATTCGTAATCGTTGGCGGAGGTTCTGATCGGGGCGTAGATGGCGTTCTTGTTGTCCTCGTTGCCCTTGATGTAAAGGTCTTGGAGAGTGCTTTTTACCGTCTCGGCGTGAATTGCTTTGGTCGTGCCGCCGTAATAATTCGCATCAAGCGTCGAGACTTTGGCGTCTTGACCAATGAGACCCAACTGTGAATTGACGTTAGTCTCGACAATGCCGGTGGAGACATTAAGCGTAGCACCCGGGACGTAAGCATCCGTTTCATACAAGCCGTTGAAGTCATCATCGGTAGTGAGACCAGCCTTGGCGGTCACGTTCATGCCGAGCTGTGCAGGCGCTCCGCTGTTGGAGTTGACAGCGAGGATTTTGCCGGTCTTCTCGTCGACAACTACAACCTGTTGAGCCGTCGCATTCTTGCTGGGCTTGAAAGTCTTAACGGTGACGTTGTTGTTTTTCTTGTCAGTGGCGTTGTCAGTAAAGGTGATAACACCTTTCGAGTCGACGACCACATCCGAATGAAGGGTCGAATTATAGCCTCTGAGCACGACGATATCATTCTCGTCGTTGTTGATGCTGTTGATAACGTCTTTACCGACAGAATAAACCGTGGTGTTGGTTGCCGTGGGCGTAATGTCGATGACGAATGCATCATGCCCCGAGCCGCCGTAGAATTGATCGGCACCCTTGCCGCCAATCATGGTGGTTGAGCCGGAGTTTGCCGCGCGCAGAACGCTAGCAAGAGTCGAATGCGCCTTGAGAACGAGGTTTGTATTGAGATTGTAACCGTTGACTGTGGCAGCGGAGGCGTCAATCTCGTTGAGTTTCGTCGCGAAGGACAGCGCCTTATCGCTAGCATTGCCAGTATAGCCGGTATGGCTCCAGCCCTCGAGACCGATGGTGCCTGACGGGGCGCCGCTGATGGTGATTGCCGTCCGCTTGGCATTGAGTCCGACGTCGGCATTGTCGCCGCCTACCGTGGAGAAATCGACGCCGTAGTGTTGCCCACCGAGTACAACTTCACTGCCGTTGGCTTGGAGGCTGACAAACTGGACGTGAATCAGATCAGCAGTGTTGTTTTTGACTGTGAGCTTGTCTTTGCTGTTGTAGTAGGTGATCGCAACGTCTTTACCCGCGCCGCCGTCCTTAAGCACTTTGTTGTTATCGAAGTTGAGGGAGCTGACACCAACCGCGATCTTGATCGTGTCGTTTGATTTGTAGCCGTAGATGTTATCGCTGCCGGCAACCGAGTCGAAGTAGAAAACGACGGGATCATCTCTGTCTGCACTGCTGTAGAAGTTATCAGCGGTCGACTTCGGATTTTTGTCCTTCGCTATGGCTTTAGTCGGATCGTAGTTATAGCCGCCGTAGACAGTGCCGACACCCGCGCCGAGCGAGATGTTATTGCCGACGCCGTTGCCCTTCAGGTAGATATTACCGCTTGAAAGTCTCGTGGCGTCGATGACTTTTGCCGCCGCCGCGATATTCGCGACTTCGACCGTATTAGAGCTCGAGCCACTGATAGTAATATTGCCTTTAGTGTCGATGAAGGTATTCGAGCCGTCGGTGCCGTAGGTGTGAGTTTTCGCGGTCGGTACCGTAGAGGAGCCAACTTTATCCATGGTGATGAGGTTGAGCGCTCTGTCCGCCGAATCCTTGACAATGGTGTACTTGTTCTTTTTGCTGTCGGTGATGGTAACGGTTTTTTTGCCGGGCGCATCTGAAAAAGTGAGCTCATCAAACGCCGCAGCGATTGAGACTACATCATTTTTGCCGTAGGCAGTGACGGTTGAGGCTTTGGAGTCGCCGATCTGATCGCCAGCTCCCATGGCAAAAGTATCCGCCTTGGAGCTACCGAAGAACTTATCGCCCTTGTTGCCGCCATAGACAACACCGCCGCTGCTACTGAGGGTAACGTTGACCGACTTATCGGCGGACGATGGGGTAGCGTTGCTTCCGACTATGGTAAGGGTTTTCTTCAAAGCGGAAGCGTTGACATCCGTGATCGTGCCGCCTTTCAGCGTCAAGGCATTGCCCTTGGCATCAGCACCGTAGGTGGCTCCGACGAGATCTGCAACGTTGAGAGTGCTCGAGCCATAGCTGGTCGTCACCGTCAACGCCTTTTTACCATCGTAGATAAGACCGCCATTGCTGCCTTGGATGGTATAAGTAGTAGAAGCTGCCATTTAAGAATCATTCCTTTCCTTAAAACTCGAAGACGCGCTCTATGCGTACCGTCGTCTCCGCGCTGTCCTTGGTTGTCTTGCGCTCGGACTGTCGACGAGCCCCACGCCTTGGGGACTTCCGTCGCAACACAACTCTCCCTGGTCTGCCGAATTTGAGAAGCATCGCCTGCCTCTCGAGGTTATAGTAGAGAAAATCCTGAGCGACTCGTTTGATAACGGAGGAGTCTGACTCCGGCGGTGTACCAACCGCAAATATGTCCTCAACTCCAAAGCATTCCTCCTTTCGAGATTTCGATCAGCAGTCAAACCGCCAACCGAGCGCAAAGACCCTTGCGGAATCGAGACGACTCTAAATTTCAAGTCGCCCCACATCGGGTAAAACCATTATAATAATACTAATGTATTGTATCATATTGATCGGCGCTGTCAAATAAAAATTAAATCGACCGTTACATCGACGACAAACGACAAAGAGGGTGATCGCTGTTTGTGTCAATGATTTTATCGACGATCGATTGAATTAACTTTAGTATCTGCGGGATTTTTAATCAAAATTTAATGTTGAATGGTGTCCTTTGCATCTCGAGACAAATTTTATATTTTGGGGTGGCGCGGAGCCTCCTAAAAATTTTTTATGGGCGCCGCCGCCGCTCCCGCCCCCGAGCTCGGCGCCCAACTTAGCCCGTGGCTCCCACCCGCGTCGGCGGCGCCCCTAAATCCGTCACTCCGCGCGGGATTAAAAAAATTTATTGAGCGTCTCTTCGTCCGACGGTCGACCGATATACGTCCCGATCAAAAACAACATCAACGAGCAGCTGATCCCGATCGTGATCTGATGCAGATTAAAAATTTTAAAGCCCGCCGCTTGCGTCGCGCAATAAATGATCGTGCCTCCTACGGTCGACAGCAGCGCGCCCGTCCGATTCGCCTGCCGCCAAAATAAGCCGAGCAGCAGCGTCCAGAAGAACGCCGTCTCCAATCCTCCGAATGCAAACATGTTGATCAGCCAGATCAAACTGGGCGGCGTCAACGCGATCACGAATACCGCCACTCCGATCACCGCCGTCGATGCCATTGACAGCAGTCTCAACTTTTGCGTCTCGACGGATTCTCCGTTTCGTTCCTTCCAATGGACGTAAATATCTTTGACGATTGCCGACGAGGCGACGATCAACAGTCCCGAGATGGTCGAGATCGATGCCGCCAACGGTCCGATGATCGCGAACCCGACGAGGCTCGACGGCATGGCGGTTACGATCGCGGTCGGGATGACATTGTCGACGCCGCCGTAGGCTTCCGCGTCGAGCGGCAAAACGCCGTGCGCGAGTATACCGGTAAAATTGATGCCGATGTTCATGAATCCGACGACGACCGTCCCGATCATCATGGCGTGATGCAGTCCGTGAGTGTCCTTATACGAAATGCCGCGGACGACGGATTGAGGGAGTGCGATGGTGCAGATGCCGACGAGCAGCCATTGAGTAAAGTAGATTGTCCAAGGCATGTTGCCCGCCGACAACGGCTCGAGCATTTCGGGGTGATTGGTTTCGATTGATTGCATGATGGCGACGTAGCCGCCGCCGGTGTCGAGCACGTGATAAAGCAGTAGGACGATGCCGATCATCATCATGATTGCACAACAGGTGTCGGTGATGGCGACCGCGCGGAAGCCTCCGATGGTAGTGTAAACGACGACGGTCAAGCCGAAGAGAATCAGTCCGGCTTCGTAGGAATAACCGGTGACGGCGGAAAATAATTTGGCGCCTCCGACGAATTGAGCAGTCATGGTGCCGCAAAAAAATAGCACGATGACGAAGGCGGCGAGCGCGGCGAGGAGATCGGATTGGAAGCGGGCTCTGATGATGTCGACGACGGTAACGGCGTTCAATTTTCGAGCGAGGAGGGCGACGCGCTTACCGAAGATGCCGAGCACGAGGAAAATTGCAGTGACTTGCACGACCGCCATGTAGATCCAGCCGAAGCCGATCTTAAAAGCCATGCCCGGTCCGCCGACGAAGGAGCTCACTGATGAATAAGTGGCGACGGTCGTCATGGCGAGGACGAAGCCGCCGAGTGATCGGTTGCCGACGAAGTAATTTTGCATGAAGTTGGAGCCGGCGGCTTGATGTCGGACGGCGACGGAGATTGCGATCATGATCGCCATAAAAGCGATCAACGGCAGGAGGGCTGAAAGGTTACCGCTCATTGACGATCACCTCCGCCTTCGACTTCAGCAGGGATTTTTCCACGCCCGCCCGACTTTTTGGGGCGACGGATGGAGGGGCGTCGCCGCCGCTCCCACCCGTCGAGTGCGGCGCCCGACTAATCCCGTGGTTCCCACCCTGCGTCGGCGGCGCCCTTTCTTCAGATTCGAGCGCCC
>CALGGP010000174.1 GCA_937915885.1 uncultured Selenomonadales bacterium
CGGGTGGGCGGGATCAAAAATATTTGTCGACGATATAATTTTGGTTTATAATGCGGGCATCGAATTTATTTTTTCAACGAAGGAAGGGAGCCGTATGGAGGCATTACTCCTCTCGCGATGGCAGTTCGCGATCACCACCGTCTATCATTTTTTGTTCGTCCCGCTCACCCTCGGACTGTCGATCTTCACCGCAATCCTCGAAACTTGGTATGTCAATTGCGGCAGTTACGAGGGACGCATTAAAGTCAAGAAGCTCGTCAAATTCTTCGGGACGCTGTTTCTGATCAACTTCGCAATGGGCGTCGTGACCGGCATCGTGCAAGAATTTCATTTCGGCATGAACTGGTCGGAGTATGCTCGATTCATGGGAGATATCTTCGGCGCGCCGCTCGCGCTCGAGGCGCTCACCGCATTTTTCCTCGAGTCGACATTCCTCGGCATTTGGATTTTCGGTTGGGATAAGCTGAGCGAAGTCAAACATTGCCTGTGCATTTGGCTCGTCGCCTTCGGAAGTAATTTGTCGGCGTTCTGGATTCTCGTCGCGAACTCTTTCATGCAACACCCCGTCGGATATTCGATCGAAGGCGGGCGCGCCGTGATGAGCGACTTCATTGCGCTCGTCACCAATCCGTATGTCGTCGGCGAATATTCTCATGCGCTCTTCGCGGGGCTGTCGACGGGCGGTTTCATCGCAATTGCCGTCTGCGCTTGGAAAATCCTCAACGACGAAAAATCGCGCGACTCGTTTACGTCCGTCATGAAGATCGCAACCGTCTACACGATGATCGGATTGCTCGGAGTGATGGGCAGCGGTCACTTACACGCTCAACGATTGAATGATCTCAACCCGATGAAGTTGGCATCGTTCGAGGCGCTCTGGCATACCGAAAATCCTGCGCCGTTTGCGGTCGTCGCCGACATCAACCGCGCGGAGCAACGCAACGATTTTGAGATCACCGTGCCGTACATGTTTACGATCATGGTGCACAACAGTCTCGAGGGCGAAGTGCGCGGCATCAGCGATCTGCAGGCGGAGGCGATGAAAAAATACGGCAGCGGAAATTATATCCCCGACGTCAAGGGCATGTTCTGGAGCTTCCGCACGATGATCGGCATCGGCGGGCTGATGATGTTGACGGCGCTGTTGACGTTCGTGCTCGTTTACTTCACTCGGATCACCAATTACAAATGTTGGTTGAGACTGTTGCCGTTCTTGGCGCCGTTGCCGTTCATCGCAAACTCGGTCGGTTGGTACATCGTCGAGGCGGGGCGCCAACCGTGGATCGTCGTCGGACTTCAAAAAACGGCTCAAGCAGTGTCGCCGAATTTGACGGCGGGCGAAGTGTGGCTGACGCTGATCGGATTCACGGCGGTCTATCTGTTGTTGGCGATGTTGGCACTGTTCGCGGCGATCAGTTTCATACGTCGGACGCACGTCACCGAAGAGGAGGGCTGAGCGATGCATAAAAACTTTGCTCGAAACATCGATCATAAAAATCGGTTGAGACTGTTGCCGTTCTTGGCGCCGTTGCCGTTCATCGCAAACTCGGTCGGTTGGTACATCGTCGAGGCGGGGCGCCAACCGTGGATCGTCGTCGGACTTCAAAAAACGGCTCAAGCAGTGTCGCCGAATTTGACGGCGGGCGAAGTGTGGCTGACGCTGATCGGATTCACGGCGGTCTATCTGTTGTTGGCGATGTTGGCACTGTTCGCGGCGATCAGTTTCATACGTCGGACGCACGTCACCGAAGAGGAGGGCTGAGCGATGCATAAAAACTTTGCTCGAAACATCGATCATAAAAGTCGGTTGAAGCTGAAGTTCGGCGCATCGAATTTGACGGCGGCATATTTATTCGTGGCGATGTCGGCACCGTTGGCGGCAATCAGTTTCATACGTCGGACGCACGTCACCGAAGAGGAGGGCTGAGCGATGGATCTCAACGTGCTTTGGTTCGTACTGATAATCGTGCTGTTCACCGGATTTTTCATTCTCGAGGGCTTTGATTACGGCGTGGGCATTTTATTAATCGGTCGGCGCGAATACGAGCGGTCGCTGATGATCCGCGCGATCGGTCCGGTGTGGGACGGCAACGAAGTTTGGATGATCACGGCGGGCGGCGCGATGTTCGCGGCGTTCCCTCACATGTACGCGACGATGTTCAGCACATTTTATTTCGCGCTGTTTCTGATGCTGCTCGGATTAATTTTTCGGGGCGTGGCGTTCGAGTTGCGCGGCAAATATCCGTCGCGCGATTGGCGGCTCGGCTGGGACGGAGCGATCGTCTTCGGCAGTTTGATCCCCGCGCTGTTATGGGGAGTCGCCGTCACGAATTTATTGCAGGGCTTGCCGATCGACGCTTACATGCATTATGCGGGGAATTTCGGCGATCTGTTGAGCCCGTACACGATTCTCGGCGGCTTGACGTTTGTGTTCGTGTTCATCTTCCACGGCGCGACGTTCCTCGGGATGAAGATCGGCGACGAAGGATTATTGATCGATATCAAGCGCTCGTCGATCAAATTCGGAGTGCTCGGCGCGATCCTCTACGTGATGTTGGCGGCGATGACGTTTGTCTCGACGGATATTCTCGACAAAGGATTTTTCGGAGTGAGCAGTTTTGCGGTCGGGGCGTTGTGCTTTTTGACGGGGATCAATGCGATGCGGCAAGGTCGGGCGAAGGTGGCATTCATCTTTACATCGATGGCGATCGCGTCGACGGTGATGCAATTCTTTGTCGCGTTGTTCCCGCGGCTGATGGTGTCGAGCCTCAACCCCGAGTGGAGCCTGACGATCTACAACGCGGCGTCGACGCCGCACACGCTGATGATAATGACGGGCGCGGCGTTGGTGTTCGTGCCGATCGTGTTGTGCTATCAAGCGTGGACATATCGGCTGTTCAAAGAGCGCATCACGGCGTCGGACTTGAAACACTGATTGACAATCGGCGATCGATAATTCATAATAGGGGAGCATGCCGTCGGTGTGCTCCATTTTTTGACGGGGGAGAGAATTTTTTTGGATTTGACGAAAGAACTGGGCGTGAACGAGCAGACGCCGAAGGAAATAGTGACGGAGCTTGACAAACACATCGTCGGTCAGACGGAGGCAAAACGGTCGGTGGCGATCGCGTTGCGGAATCGATGGAGGAGTCGTCAATTGCCTGATGAGATGCAGGACGACGTAATCCCGAAAAATATATTGATGATCGGGTCGACGGGCGTGGGCAAAACGGAGATCGCTCGGCGGCTGGCGAAATTGGTGAAGGCGCCGTTCATCAAAGTGGAGGCGACGAAGTTCACGGAGGTCGGCTACGTCGGGCGCGATGTCGAGTCGATCATACGAGACTTGGCGCATATTTCGGTGCGTATGGTTCGACAGCAGCGGACGGAGGAAGTCAAAGAAAAGGCGGCGAAGCTGGCGATTGAGCGGTTGCTCGACGTGCTGGTGCCGGAGCCGAAACGCAATCAAAGTCCGTTGGGGCGACTGTTCGGGAATGTTGAGGAGCAGCCTGCGGAGGCGGAGCAACCTGCGGTCGACGACAAAAAACCCGGGCGGGAGTTCGTGCGCAAGCGTCTCGAAGCGGGGAAATTGGAGAATGAAGTGATCGAGCTCGAGGTGGCGGACGCGGCGAAACCGATGGTGGGGATGTTCAGCGGCTCGTCGCTCGAGGGCATGAGCGACAACATTCAAGACATGATCGGCAGTTTGATCCCGAAACGATTCAAGAAACGCAAAGTGACGGTCGCCGCCGCGCGGAAGATACTCGAGCAGGAAGAAGCGGAAAAACTGATCGACATGGAAGAAGTGAGCGAGACGGCTGTGAAGTTGGCGGAGCACAGCGGGATCGTATTTCTCGACGAGATCGATAAAGTTGCAGTCAAGGGCGGCTCGGGCGGACCGGACGTATCGCGCGAAGGCGTTCAGAGGGATATACTTCCGATCGTCGAGGGCTCGACGGTGATGACGAAGTACGGACCGGTTAAGACCGATCACATATTGTTTATAGCGGCGGGGGCGTTCCACATGGCGAAGCCGTCGGATTTGATCCCCGAGCTGCAGGGGCGATTCCCGATCCGCGTTGAGCTGAACTCGTTGAAGAAAGAGGATTTCGAGCGCATCTTGACGGAGCCGCAGAACGCGTTGATCACTCAATACAAGGCGCTGCTCGAGACGGAAGGGCTGAAGATCGAGTTTAAAGACGAGGCGATAGGTCGGCTGGCGCAATTGGCGTCGGACGTCAACGAGCAGACGGAGGATATCGGGGCGCGGCGCCTGCATACGTTGCTCGAAAAGTTGTTGGAGGAGATATCGTTCGAGGCGCCGGAGATGGTAGCGGAAGGCAAGACGGAAGTATCGATCGATGCAGAGTACGTCGACAAGCGGCTGAAGGATATCGCCAAGAATCATGATCTCTCGCAGTTCATCTTATAAGCCCGTCCGATGATCATGGGGCGACGGATTTATGGGCGCCGCCGACGCTCCCGCCCCCCAAGCGCGGCGCCCCAACAGAGGTAGCGGTTCCCACCCGCGTCGACGGCGCCCGCACAATTTTTTTTCGGCGATGTCCAATCAGCGTCGGTGGCGCACGATCTTTACGACGAGCACGACGCTAAAACGTTCCGCCCTGCAGCGGCGGCGCCCGCTCTTCACGACGAGCACGGCGCTTAACCGTCACGCCCCGCGTCGGCGCCGCCCGCTCTTTACGACGAGCACGACGCAAAACCGTCCAGCCCGCGACGATGGCGCCCGCTCCTTACGACAAGCATGGCGCTTAACCGTTCCGCATCGCGTCGACGGCGACCGATCGCAAAGAGCCGTCCAACGACGTGCGGGCGGGTGGGGGCGGTGGACGGCGCAAAAAAAAATCGGCGACGCCTTTTCGGTGCCGCCTTATTTTTATTCCGCGCGGATCAAATTTTTTTCGTATGATAGTGGACGAGATAATATCCTTTCTCCGCGATGTGCCTGATGTCGTCGACGTAGCAGAACTGCCGCGTCTTCGGATAAACGAGCACATCACCCTCGTAGATGTCAAACTTATCGTCGATCTTGATCGTCGACTCGAGCTCCTCAAGGAACGACGCCTCCACTACCGGCTCCGTGATCTGCCCGCCGCGCAACACCACGAAACAATTATAAAAATCGCGCCCCTGCTCAAAATACTCGTCGAGCGCGATCTTCGTCGTCATCGTCAAATCCATCAATCATCACTCCTTCCGTCGAAAGTTTAGCCCATCGCTCAATCGCTGTCAAACGCAACATCTCAATCGGCGTCCTTTCGAGCAACGGACAAAATTTCAGTGCTTGTCGGGATTCCATTGCGGCACCAACGACGGCAGTCCGAACTGCATCAAAATCTTGCCGACGATGTGATCGATCTGTTCGTCGATCGTCGACGGCACGTTGTAGAACGTCAGCATCGGCGGCACGATGATCGCTCCGCAATCCGCCAACGTTTTTAGATTGCGCAAATGAATTTGGCTCAACGGAATTTCGCGCGGCACGATGATCAGCCGTCGATGTTCTTTAAGACAAATGTCGGCGGCTCGGAGCAAAAGATTTTCCGCATAGCCGACGGCGATCCCCGCGACGGTTTTCATCGAGCACGGGACGATCGCCATGCCGTCGTGAGGAAACGAGCCCGAGGCGATTGCCGCGTCAATGTCGTCGACGCCGTACGATCTGTCGGCCAATTGTCGGATCGCAAACAGATCGAAGTTCGTCTCGTGCCTGATCGTCAATTCGGCGCCGTGCGTGATGATCAGATGAATCTCGACGTTCAGTTCCCTCAACCGTTGCATCAATCGGATTGCAATCACCGCGCCGCTCGCGCCGCTCATTCCAACAATCAATCTCATCAATCAAACCTCGCTGTTGCCGATGCTGACGGTGTGAATGACTTTATAGCCCGCGCGCTCGAGTTTTTCCTTAATGCCTTCACTGTGCGCGGAGTCGATGCGAAACACCAGATCGTATTTTTCGCCGACGGGCTTGCGACATGTGATCATGCTGTCGATGTTGACGCCGCTGTCGGCAAGAATTTTACTGATCTCGGCGATCGTCCCGACCTTGTTGTCGAGCTCGAGCGTGAAACGCGTGCGACCTTCGGGCAGCCCCATCAGATTGACGAACGTCTTCAAAATGTCCGTCGCGGTGATGATGCCGACGACCGCTCCGACGTCGCTCACGACCGGCAGCCCGCCGACTTTGTTGTTGTACATGATGAGCGCGGCTTCCTCGACGGTGGCGTTCTCGCGGACGGTGATCACCTTGCGATGCATGATCTCTTTGACGGTGAGCTTGTCGAGCAGCTCGCGCACTTCAAATCGAGATAAAGTCGTCGCGGGCGAAGGCGATACGCGCATGATCCCGCGGTCGGAAAAATAGCCGACGAGCTTGCCGTTGTCGACGACGAGCATTCGATGGAAGTGATTTTTTTTCATGAGACGAGCCGCGTCGGCGATGGTGGCGGTCGACGGCACGGTGATCGGATTTTTTGTCATTCTTTCGGCTACAAACATTTTGCTCACTCCCTTAAAAATTTTCATTACGGATTTCTTTTAATCATGTCGTACCACGTTGCGCCGCCGAGCCGCACGCCGGATTCGCCGATCGGCTCAAATCCCAAGCGTCCGTAGTATTCGATCTTCTCGCGCTTACAGATCAGCACAAAAAATTTTTTCGCCGCGCGCTCGATCACGGTTCGCACCAACGTCGCCGCAATCCCGCGCCGCCGATATTCTTCATCGACGCCCAAACTCATAAGCGCCGCGCCCGATGATTGAGTTCCGATCGGAGGCGACGACGTGTAGAATCGATTGTCGAGCCGCTCCGTCGAGATCGGCAGCCCGTTGATGAATCCGACAATCCGTCCGTCGAGCTCGGCAACATAAAACAGTTCGGGCGCAATCTCGAGCCGTGCCGCAATCATTTCGAGCGAATCTGCCTCGTTTGACGGGAATACACGCGCCTCAATCGCCGCAACCGCGCGGAGATCGTTCGGCGTCGCCCGTCGTATCGTCGCGCCGCTCATCGAGCCGCCGCCCGCCGAAGGTGCGACATTATTTCGTAGAGATTGACGCCGGGGCATGTCGTGTCGTTGAGGTCGCGATGCCCGATGATCACTCCGCTCTTCAACGGATCGAGCTCATATTTTCGACACAGCCAACCGAGCAACACTTCAACCGATTGCAGTTGAGCCGCCGTCGGATCGCCGATGTCGAAATTCCCCGCGAGACATATCCCGACGGAATTTTTATTGTGTCGATACGCGTGCGCGCCGACCATGTTCGGACGCCGCCCCTGCTCGATCATGCCGTCCTTGCGAATCAGATAGTGGTAGCCGACGCCCGCCCAGCCCAGCGTCCCCTGATGAAACTTATGAATGTCAACGACGGTCGAATCCTTGTCGACGTTCGGGAAGCCCGTGTGATGAATTACTATAAAATCCGTCGACGGACGCGTCTCGTACTCGGTGAACGTCAAAAACCTCTTAAAAATCGGCGGCTCGGCAAGATCACTTTTCGCCTCCGCGCGGAGGCTGTCGAGCCCGAGCAATCCGATCCCGAGCGTCGAGAGCGCCGCCCATTTAAAAAATTCTCTGCGGTTCAAAACAATCTCCCCCTTCGCATCAGAAAAACTTCAAACCGTCGTCGAGCAGTTGCGCCTTCAACGCCCCCATGAATTTTTCGCCCGGATCGGACTTCGCCGCGTAATATCCCTCGACGAGCTCAACGTGCAAGCCGCTCGCCCGCGCCGCGTCCTGCTGATAGTGCCCGAACACGTACTCGATCGACGGAAATTTTTTGTGCAAATATCGAATGAGCCCGACGTTCGCATTCAATTGATCCTCCGTCAAATCCTCGCGCCCGTCGACGCCTCCGACATTCTCAATGCCGATCGCGCACCAATTGTATCCGATCGCGTGACGATTGAGCCGCGTCTCCGGCGTCAATCGAAAAATCGTCCCGTCGCGATCCACCAAAAAATGTGACGCAACCTGAACTTCGCCGTCCTCATTCACGTCCCGATCAAAAAAATCGATCACGCTGTCGGCACCTTCCCACGCCGTCCAATGCACCACCACCGCACGCGGCTCGATCGTCGTCCGCGCGGAACCGTAATGCGTCATCGAATACTCCCGCGTCAATTGCTCGCGCCGCGCCGTCCAACTGATCGGTCGCTCAACC
>CALGGP010000175.1 GCA_937915885.1 uncultured Selenomonadales bacterium
TAGGCGGTGAAAAAAATTTTTGGTACCGAAATTTATGATGTGATAGTGATCGGGGCGGGACATGCGGGCATCGAGGCGGCGCTCGCCTCCGCGCGGATCGGTTGCAAAACGCTGTTGACAACTTTGTCGCTCGAGAACATTGCGATGATGCCCTGCAATCCCTCAATCGGCGGACCTGCAAAGGGACATCTCGTCCGCGAAGTTGACGCGCTCGGAGGACAAATGGGACTCGCCGCCGATCAAACCTGCATTCAGTTCCGCACTCTCAACGTGAGTAAGGGACTTGCCGTTCGCGCGCTCCGCGCTCAAGCCGACAAAAAAATTTATCAGGCGGCGATGAAAGAAGTCGTCGAGAACACCGATAACCTTGACGTCAAACAGGTGCTCGTTGAAAAAATTCTCGTCGAAGGCAATCGCGTCGGCGGCGTGTCGACCGAGACCGGCGAAGTTTTTCATGCGACGGCGATCATTTTGGCGTCGGGCACTTATCTCAACGGTCGAATTATAATCGGCGAAACTATCTACGACGGCGGTCCCAACGGTCAGCGCGCGGCGATCAAACTGTCGTCGTCACTGATCGATCTCGGGATTCGATTGATGCGATTCAAGACGGGCACTCCCGCGCGGGTCGACGGTCGGACACTCGATTTTTCAAAGATGCAACGGCAATCGGGCGACGAGCCGCCGCAATGTTTTTCGTTTATGACGACGGAGCGGACGCGCAACGCAGTGGATTGTTGGTTGACGTACACGAACGAGCGGACGCATGAAATATTGCGTCGGAATTTGCATCGAGCGCCGATGGCAAACGGGGTGATCGAGGGGATCGGACCGCGCTATTGTCCGTCGATCGAGTCGAAAATAATACGATTCCCCGACAAGGAGCGGCACCAATTGTTTTTGGAGCCGGAGGGGCTTCGGACGCAAGAATATTATGTGCAGGGTATGTCGACGAGCATGCCGATGGACGTGCAGGTAGAATTTTTACGGACGATCCCGGGGCTGGAGCGTGCGAAAATCATGCGCCCTGGCTATGCGATCGAATACGATTGCATTGATCCGCTTCAATTAAAATCGACGCTGGAATTTAAAACGATCGGCGGATTATTCTCAGCGGGGCAATCGAACGGGACGTCGGGCTACGAGGAAGCGGCGGCGCAAGGAATAATCGCGGGGATCAACGCGGCAATGCTCGTCAAAAATCTCGAGCCGTTAGTGTTAAAGCGATCGGAAGCGTACATCGGAGTATTGATCGACGATCTGGTGACGAAGGGGACGGCGGAGCCTTATCGAATGATGACGGCGCGTGCGGAATATCGATTGTTGTTGCGACAGGACAACGCGGACATGCGATTGACGGAGCATGGGCGGCGGGTCGGATTGGTGGACGACGATCGATGGGAAAAATTTCGATCGAAGAAAGAGGATATCGATCGGGCAACGAAATTATTGCTCGAAAAAAAATTGACGCCGAGCGTCGAGATCAATGAAAAGTTGTCGGCGGCGGGGCTCGACGAGATCAAAAGTTCGATGCCGTTATCGGAGCTGTTTCGACGGTCGGAAGTGCGATACGAGGCGTTGAGAAAAATTTTTGAGTTGCCGTCGATATCGGACGAAGCGGCGCGGCAGATCGAAAATAATTTTTTCTACGAAGGATATATAAAAAAGCAATCGGAGGAAGCGGCGAAAGCGGAGCGCTTGGAAGAAAAAATGATCCCCGAGGGGATCGATTACGATGAAATGATAAATCTCCGCGCGGAGGCTCGAGAAAAACTGTCGATGATCAAACCACGCTCGATCGGACAGGCGAGCCGTATATCGGGAGTGTCGCCGGCGGATATTTCGGTGCTGATCGTCCACCTCGAACGCCAACGGCGGAGTCAGCCATGATATTTAGGAAAACAGGGATTGCGCGTACCTGAAAAGTGATTCGTCATATTTGCATCGTTTCATTATTTTTTCTTTGTACGGACGCATCAATTCGACATTTTCTCTCTCTATGTACATTTCATAAATCTGACAGTGGCTGATGTATTCGGCGCATACTTCAATTTTATCGTCTTCATCACAGGACTCCATTGCTTTAAGGAAATATTTATTCACATCTTCGTTTTGCGCATCATCATCTTCGTATACAGACAACAGCCCTTCATAGCATTCATGATTTCCCTTTTCTATTCCGTATTTAAAATACTTCAGTGCAAGGGAATGATTTTCGTGTACTCCTGAACCACCATAAAAATAAATATGTCCGATGGCATCATATGCTTTGATTGAACCGTACTTTATTGCGATCTTATAGTGCTTTAGCGCTTCTTCATAGTCTTCTGTATAACCATTTGAGCCGCAATAATAATTGTCGCCGAGTTCTTCTTCAGCCTCGCACAGCTTCTCGTCTGTAGTGTAATTGAACAGGACTTCTCGGACATATTTTTTTCTCTGACGAAAAGTTTCCTTCAGCTCTTCGTCGTCACCCGTGTACTCAAACTGATCCGCAATTTCTCTCTTATAGGGACGCATCATTTCAATTTTTTCTTCGTCTATCGGAATATCCCAAGTTAAACAGGCTTTGATGTATTCATAGCACACATCCGTTTTATTGTCTTTATCGCCCAGTTTCATTGCCTTGAAAAAACACTTGTCGGCATTTTTTTTGTTGTCATCGAAAAAATAGACATATATCATATTCGCGTAACAGAAATAATCACCGTGTTCTATTCCCTGCTTGAAATAATGTAACGCCGTGGAGTGATTTTTCTTTACACCCCAACCATAAACATACATTTCTCCGATAAGACGATACGCCACCGTTGACCCATACTTTATGGCGAGTTTATAGTGCGTCAGAGCTTCTTCGTAGTCTTGAATATAATCGTTAAAACCATAGCAGTAGTTATATCCCATATCCAATTCTATTTGATGTAAAGGTTTGTATTTATCCGGATTTTGAAACCTGTCGATAAAATTTTCTGCCATGCGAGCTGCTTTATCGGGAAAATCATTATCAACTTCATCTTCCGGAGCATCAGCGATCTCGTTGAAATCGTTATTCGTCGGCGACGTGTCTTCAAAAGAATTTTCCAGTTTACAGTATTCAAGGATGGCATCAATGGCAGTCGTCAGGCTCGCTCTGAAAAATTCTCTGTTGTTATTTACGCGACAGCCGAGATTTGTCAGATAGCTGTGCACAAAATCTTCGGCACGAGTGCAATCGTTGACTTCGCGCTGATAAGCGACGATGAACGGCGTCGGAACTCCGGTCGAACTCGAAAGCTCGGCGGCTCGTTCTTCGGGATCACGAGTGGTCTTGCCGACTTTCACCAAGCCCGTCATCAACGGATTAAACAGTACATAAATATATCCTCGATCACTCATAAAAAACACCACCTTCTGAACTGATTATATGATTTTCACAGGGTGGTGTCAATTTTTATGTAACAAACTTATTTGCCGACGAGTGCCAGATTTTTAGCGTCGTAGCGATCGCCGACGATCGAGACGCCATCCGCTATCGATTGCAACGTCGCCCAATCCTCCGTCGAGAACTCCAAATCCGCCGCGCCGATATTTTCTTCGAGCCGATGAATTTTTTTCGTGCCCGGGATCGGAACGATCCAATCGCGTTGATGCAACAGCCAAGCCAACGCCAATCGTGCGGGCGTCGTCTCGTGCTCGAGCGCAAACTGTTTCAAGCGTTCCAACTGCTCAACGTTTTTTGCCAACAATTTTTCGTCATTGAAGCGCGGGATCGTGTGTCTGATGTCGTTTGACGCAAATTGTTGATCCTTCGACACGCCGCCTGTCAACGCGCCCTTGCCCAACGGCGAAAACGGCACCAATCCGATCTGCAATTCGTCGAGCGTCGGCAACATTTCTTGTTCGATCTCTCGAAACCACAACGAGTATTCGTTTTGAATCGCCGTCACATGAAAGACTGCGTCCGCCTTACAAAGCGTTTCAACGGCGGGCTCCGAGATGCCCCAATGCAAAATTTTGCCCTCGTCGAAGAAATTTTTCATCGCGCCGGCGACTTCCTCAATCGGCACCTTCGGGTCGACGCGGTGAATGTAATACAAATCGATGTGATCCGTCCGCAATCGACGGAGCGAGCCCTCGAGCGCACGACGCAAAGTCGCGGGGCGCGAGTCGACTCCGACGACCTTGCCGTCTTGAATGTCCCAACCGCCTTTGGTCGCGAGCTTGACTTGATCGCGGACGGGCTCGAGCGCTTCACCGACGAGTTCTTCGTTGCGATAGATCGCGTAGACCTCCGACGTGTCGAAGAAGTCAACGCCGTGCTCGACCGCTGTCCGCAAAAATTTTATGCCCTCGTCCTTCGGCGGGAACGGCGGATAACTTTGCGACAGCCCCATGCAGCCCAGTCCGATCGCGCCGACCGTCAATTGATCGCCGCGCGCGTTGACGCCCAAAATTCTTTTCTTCAATGTGATCAACTCCTTTGCTCAAATATAATCGATTGATGTTGGTCGAAGTCAAGAAATTTTTTCGAGCGCGCTCCGCGCGGAGTCGAGCGTCCGTTGAAGGTCTTCGTCCGAATGCGCCGCCGACATGAACAGCGTCTCGAATTGCGACGGCGCCATATAAATTTTCGCCTCGAGCATTGCGCCGAACCATTTTTTGAAGCGCTCTTGATCGCTCGACGCCGCCGTCTCATAATCGACCACCGCCCGACCGTTGAAAAACAATCCGAACATCGAGCCCGCCTGATGCAATTGTACTTCGATCCCGCCGTCCGCAAAAATTTTTTTCAATCCGTCGATCAGCCCCGCCGTCTTCTGCTCGAGCCGATCGAAAAACTTTTCGTCCTCGAGCATTATCGACAGCGTCTCGATGCCCGCCGTCATCGCCAACGGATTGCCGCTCAACGTCCCCGCCTGATATACCTTACCATCGGGAGCGACTTGTCTCATAATTTCTTCTCGACCGCCGTACGCTCCGACGGGTAATCCGCCGCCGATTATTTTTCCTAGGCACGTCAGATCGGGGGTAACTCCGTACTTTTCTTGAGCGCCGCCCTTCGCCACTCGGAAGCCGCACATCACCTCGTCGAAAATCAACAGCGCCCCATATTTTGTCGTCTCCGCGCGGAGTTTCTCCAAAAAGCCCGCCGTCGGCAACACCAACCCCATATTGCCCGCCACCGGCTCAACGATCACCGCCGCTATCGATTCTCCACACTCCACAAAAATTTTTTCGATCGCCTCGAGATCATTGAACGGCAACGTGATCGTGTCGCGCGCCGTCCCGACCGTTACGCCCGGGCTCGACGGCACTCCGAACGTCGCCGCGCCCGACCCCGCACTCACCAACAGACTGTCGCTGTGTCCATGATAGCAACCGATAAATTTTACGATCTTCTCTCGACCCGTAAAGCCACGCGCCAATCGCAGCGCGCTCATCGTCGCCTCCGTCCCCGAGTTGACCATTCGGATCACTTCGATCGACGGATAAAATTTCATCACCAACTTTGCAAGCTCACTCTCGAGCCCCGTCGGCGCCCCGTAACTCGTACCGCGCTCGGCGGCTTTTTTGATCGCGTCGACCACGCGCGGATGCGCATGCCCGAGCACCATCGGTCCCCACGAGCCGACATAATCAATATAATCGTTGCCGTCGATGTCGATGATGTGACTGCCCTTCGCTCGCGCAATGAACGGCGGATTGCTGTCGACACTCTTAAACGATCGAACGGGAGAATTGACGCCGCCGGGCATCAATCGGCGCGCCTCCTCGAATGCCGCCGCCGATTTACTCAGATTCAATTTCATGATCAGTCTCCTTTTTGTGGTTGCGTCCTTTGTGGGCGCCGCCGACGCTCCCACCCCCGATGACGGCGCCCAACCAAGGATAGCGTGCCCACCCCGCGTCGGCAGGCGCCCCGTCCTTTCATCGATAACGAAGTTATCATGGGCGAGTGGGCGGGAGAAATATTTTCACGCCGGCAAAATTTCAAGCCAATATCCGTCGGGATCAACTATAAAGTAAATCCCCATCGCCGCATTCTCGTAGCAGATGCAGCCCATCTTCCGGTGCCGCTCATGAGCCGCGTCAAAGTCGTCGGTGCCGAACGCCAAATGCACTTCGTTGTCGCCGAGATTATACGGCTCTGTCCGCCCCTTCAGCCACGTCAGCTCCAATTGATGAGGCGTCTGCCCGCCGTCGCCCAAATACACCAGCGTAAAGTCCGGCGTCTCGAGCCGATTGACTTCCTTCAAATCGAGCGCCTCACGATAAAATTTCAGGCTCCGCTCCAAATCAAGCACGTTGAGATTGTTGTGCAGAAATTTGAACATCAAAAAATCCTCCCGTCAAAAAATTTTATTGGACGAACAATCCGACCGCGATGATCACCAGCACCCAGCCTTCGATTTTGCCGAGCGTCGCGCCGATATTTTTTCGGCTGATGATCACTTGCCGCAATCGAGCCGCACATATCGACACGATCGAAAATACTATCAGCCCTTGCGCCGCGAACGTCAGACCGAGCACCGCGATTTGCATGCTCGTCGACCAGCCGACGTCGATTGAAATGAATTGCGGCAGGAACGCCAGGAAAAACAATAAAACTTTCGGGTTGAGCACGTTCATCAGCACGCCGCGCCGATATAACTCCGCCGTCGACCGATCCGTTTCCGCGCGCCCGAGTTTCAATTTGCCCGACGCTCCGAACGCGCCATAAGCCAAGTACAATAAATACGCCGCGCCGAAATATTTCAGCGCCGTCAAAGCCGCCGGCGACGAGCTGATCAGCGCCGCCACGCCCAACATCACGAGCATCGTATGAAAAAAAATGCCGCTCACCAATCCGCACGCCAACACGATCCCCGCGCGCGCGCCGTCCGACAAACTTTTTGTGATCAGATACAGTATGTCGGGTCCCGGCGCCAACGTCAACAGCACCGACGTCAACAGGAAATATCCGAATTTCGCCGCTTCCAATTGCATCACCTCTGTGCTAAGATCATAGCGTTTTCGGCTTGACGTTGCAAATATTTTTGGGGGTGAGGCGATGAAGGCGATAGTCAACGGGCGTTGCGTTTTGCCCGACGCCGACGGCAATTTTTTATCGACGATCGAGCGACGATCACATTCGACGAGAGGATTAGAGCGGTCAGAGCGATTGATCGTAGCGACGAAGTGATACGTTGCAAATATTTTTGGGGGTGAGGCGATGAAGGCGATAGTCAACGGGCGTTGCGTTTTGCCCGACGCCGACGG
>CALGGP010000176.1 GCA_937915885.1 uncultured Selenomonadales bacterium
GTTCCTGCAAGGAACATGGGGCGGGTGGGCGGGAGAAAAAGCCCTTGACATTGGCGCGCGTCAATGATATTATACGCAAGGTTTTGATCGGCGACCCAAGATCGATCGATAATATATCGCGGAGTGGTACTCAAGAGGCTGAAGAGGACGGTTTGCTAAATCGTTAGGCTCGCAAGGGCGCGGAGGTTCAAATCCTCTCCACTCCGCCACTACAATTGAATACGGAAGGAGGCTTCGATTAACGTCGGGGCTTTTTTCATTACCGGAGGTTTTTCGATGATAAAGTATACCGCCGATGTCCGTAACGTCTCGAAATTGGTCATCATTATAATCCTCGTGACGACGGTGCTGTCGCTGGCAATCACCTGCCTGATGCTCCGCTCCAACGCCGCTAAAAACGACGAGCAGATGCTTGCCGTCCTCGCCTCAAAAACTTTCGACGCCTTCAATTACGAACTGCATAAACCGCTCTACGTGGCGCGGACGATCGCCTCCGACGCTTTCCTCCTTCAATCGCTCCGCGCGGAGAGCGCCGTACCGTCCGAATCGGAATTGAAATCAATGCAGAATTATCTCGACGGCATCAGACGCCGCTTCGGTTATGCGACCGCCTTCGTCGTCTCCGACGCCTCCAAAAATTATTACACCCAAGGCGGCATCGCCAAAATTCTCGATCCCGCCGGCGATTCGCGCGACGCGTGGTATAAACGCTTCATTGACAGCAAAGTCGAATATACCCTCAAGATCAACGTCGACGAGGTGCGGAAAAATTCTTGGATGCTGTATGTCGATACGCGCATCGAGGACGCCGACGAGAAGGCGCTCGGCGTGTGCGGCGTGAGCACGAGCCTGCAGAGCCTTCAAAAAACGCTCAAGTCTCTCGAGGAGGCGGATAACATTCGCATCACGCTCGTCGATAAGGACGGCAATCTGCAGCTCAATAACGAGTCGCTCAACATCGACACGGCGGCACTGATGAAACTGCTCGAAAACCAACCGTCGGAAGAATTTGCGCTCAAAAAATTAAACGGCGCGCGGCTCATGACAAAACACATTCCCGAGCTGGATTGGTATCTGGTCGTGCAACGCGACAACGCCAATATGATGAACACATTCGTCAACGCGGTACTCTACACCGGCGGCGCATTCTTCGCGACGCTGATCGTGTTGCTGATATTAATCCGCTTGAGCGTGAGCGCGGCGCAACGGTGAGGAGTAATGAGGATGAGACATTTATCGGAGGGGCGCAGCCTGTCAAAGACGGTGATCGCAATCATCGCGTTCACATCTCTGCTGTCGATATCGATCTCGTGTCTGATC
>CALGGP010000177.1 GCA_937915885.1 uncultured Selenomonadales bacterium
TTGCCGTCGAGCCTCAACGAGAGCGAGAGATGATTTGCGGGTTGCCCGTCAAAGTGATTGCGCATGCCGTTCATACCGTAGAAAGAGACGCCGCCGAGAATGACGAGCGTGATGAGCCCGATCGAAAGGACGATGAGCATCATGCGCCGCCGAATGTTGAGTTTAACTTTCATTGCCGTCGAGCCTCAACGAGAGCGAGAGATGATTTGCGGGTTGCCCGTCAAAGTCCTCGAAGGCGTAATGCAGTTCATCAAAATTTTCCTTGATCAAAAAAATCCCGAAACCGCCGGGCTCGCGCTCCTCGATCGGCGAGTCGTCGAAGGCGCGCGGGTCGTCGACATCGAGCGGATTAAACGGCGTGCCGTGGTCGACAATCTCAATCACAAAAAAATTATTGTTGGCGGCGGTCTTGATCCAAATGTTTTCGGAGCCGGAATAATTGATCACGTTGACGACCGCCTCTTCAAAACCGAGCTCGAGTTTCATCAGCGTCGCGGGATCGATCCGCGCGGAGTCGGCGGTGTCGTTTAGCTGTTCGCGCATGGATTCAAAGTCGTCGAGCGACGCGGGATATTTTTTCCAATCGTCCATAGTCAAAGCCTCACTCTACCGACAAGTTCAGAGATATTATTCAAGCCGCGCGTTCGGAGATAATTTTCAAGCCCGTCGGCGATCTTCATGGTGATCGACGGGTCGGCGAAATTTGCGGTACCGATCGCGATCGCGTCGGCGCCCGCGAGGAAAAATTCAACGGCGTCTTCTGTCGATCGGATGCCGCCCATGCCGATGATGGGCACGTCGACGGCTTGAGCGACCTGATAAGTCATGCGGACGGCAACGGGTTTAATGGCGGCGCCGCTCAATCCGCCGGTGATGTTGCCGAGCACGGAGCGCCACGAATTGATGTCGATCTGCATGCCCATGAGAGTGTTGATCAATGAGAGAGCGTCGGCTCCGGCGTCGACGACGGCTCGAGCGATCGAAACAATGTCGGTGACGTTGGGCGACAGCTTGACGATGACGGGCTTTGACGTAGAATTTTTAGCGGCGCGTGTGACGTTGGCGGCGGCGTTGGGATCGGTACCGAAAATAATTCCGCCGTCCTTGACGTTGGGACATGAGATGTTTAGTTCGATGGCGGAGATTCCGTCGACGTCGAGCGCGTCGGCAAGTTGGGCGTAATCGCCGACGGTCGAGCCGCTGATGTTGACGATGATATTGAAATTTTGTCGGGCGATGCGTGGCAGAATTTGATCGAGAAAATGATCGAGCCCGGGATTTTCGAGCCCGATTGCGTTTAGCATGCCCGACGGCGTTTCGGCGATGCGGACGCCCTTATTGCCGGCGCGGGGCTTGAGCGTGATGCATTTGACGGTGACGGCTCCGAGCTTTTGAAGGTCGACGAAGTCAATAAATTCTTCGCCGAAGCCGAAAGTGCCGGAGGCGGCGATGACAGGCGTCGGCATTTTGATCCCGCACAGCTCCGTCGATAAAATATTATTACTCACTGACAGCGTTTCAACTCCTCACTCAAGATTTTTCATCTGTCTGTCGATGTAATTTTTGAGGTCGTCATAAAAATTTTCTCTGACGCCGATCATAATTACAATTATCAACGAACCGTCGTCGGCGACGCGCACACGATAGGCGATCCTGTAATCCACTTTCTGATGTCCTTGAGCTTTTTAATGTAGCGTTCGACGGGCGGCATAAGTTTTACTTTATTCATCGCCGAAGACTTCCTCCATCGTATAGAACTTGCCGTCGTACTTCTCGATTATGTCTGCAAACATCTGCTCGAGGGCGGCGGGCACCACCGATCTCACACGCTTAAACTGATCGAGCAACTCTTGACCTTCGTAACCCTGATTGATCAAATCCTCCAAAATTTCCACATCGAATTCGCCGGTAACCATGATTGAAACCTCCTACCAAATAATTTTTGTTGCGTCGAAGATGGGACCGTCCTTGCAAACTTTTTTTCGACCGTCAACGGTATCGATCGAGCACGACAGACACGCCCCGAGCCCGCACGCCATGCGACTTTCCATCGATACTTCGCAACGAATATTTTTTTGAGCGACGAGCGCCGCGACGTTCTTCATCATAATCGGCGGACCGCACACGAGTACAGCCTCATAATTTTTTTTCGACAGAACCTCGGGCAACAGATCGCTTACGAAACCTTTGACGCCCGCCGAGCCATCGTCGGTGGTGATGAATTTTTTATCAATCAAGCCGTCGAACTCTCGACTCCAAAATTCCGCCTCCGACGCCGTCTTGCCTCCGATCAAAATATCGGCATCGTTCGAGCTCCGCGCGGAGTAAAGCAACGGCGCCAAGCCCACTCCGCCGCCGACCAATAAAATTTTTTCGCCGTCGACGATCGAAAAGCCGTTGCCTAGCGGCGCGATTAGATCGAGCGCCGTCCCTTCGTCGAGCGTCGATAAAAATTGCGTCCCGCGTCCGACGATCCGATAAAACATCGTCAAGCGATCGCCGTTGAGATCGGCGATCCCGAGCGGGCGTCGCAACGTAAATTCTTCCGACGGCAATTTTAATTGAACGAACTGCCCCGGTCGAGCACTGACATGACCGTCGATCTCGACGACGAGTTTGAAAATATTATCGACGGCGCGCAGATTGCTCACGATCCGAGCGTTGTAAATTTTTTTCATGTGTAACGACCTCCAACGCTGATATGGTAATGGTTTGAGGCGGTGATGTCAACGCGAAGGCGGCAGGAAAAATTTTCGTAGCGTCGAAAGTTTAATCAAAGTTCATCGACGGAGTGATCCCAATGAGTGATTCGGAAAAATTGAAGGCGCATCTCGCGCTCATCGACAAAAATAAAAATGCACTTATCGAGGCAAGCGAAGAAAAACGTTGGTTTCGATTCCGGAATTCGAAGAATGTGATCTTCGATAGCAAAACCAATCTGCTTTGGCTTGATCACAAAAACTTTCCGTACGGCAAGGATAAAAATAAAATTCCATACTCCATCGACGACGATTATGCTGAAGTCCGAAAAATGTTGGCGGAAAAAAATAGCCACTGGCTCGCTAATTGCCTGGATTGGACCATTCCAACCGTCGACGAGTTTCGGCAACTACTCGAAGATGAAACCTTTCCGCTTTTTGAAAGAGAAACTCGGACAATCAAAGGGCAGAGCCGGTGGTGCACTCGCGAGGGCTGCATCGATTTGGATCGGAACGGCGCCATCAGCAATGACGATGCGTTTATACTCCCGTGCAGTCACGCGTACGTGCCGCGCACTCCGAAGTCGACATTGGATATTTTCATTGATAATCTGTTCGATCCGATCTTCAACAAAAAAGCGATCCGCGAACTCTACCGTCGCCTGTACAGTCCGGCGTTTTGTCCGACCATCAGACGACCGTCGTTGCCGCCGATTGATGGTTTTGAACAAACTGATCTGCTAAAGTGTGTTGCCGAGCTCGACGATCGGCTTGCGCGCGAACCCGATCGCCTTCAGAGCTTTACTAAGCTGAAAAAGCATCTCGCGACCATCGACGACAACAAGGATATAATCATCGCGGCGATCGAAAAACAGCGTTGGTTTCGACTCGCGAATACATCGACTGTGATCTTCGATCGCGACACCAACCTGCTTTGGTTTGACATAAGCTGTCTTTCGCACCATCCGTTTCCGTACGGCAAGAACAAAGATAAAATTCCATATTCCATCGAGAGCAATTATGCCGAAGTCAAAAAAATGTTAAACGGAAAGAATAAAAATCGGCTCGGCAACTGCATGGATTGGACCATCCCGACCGTCGACGAGTTCAGACAGTTGATCGAGGATAAAACTTTTCCGTTGCTCGATTTATATGATCGGACAATCAAAGGGCAGAGTCGGTGGTGCACTCAAGACGGTTGCATCGATTTGGATCGGGACGGCGCCGTCAGCAATAATGATGCGTTTATACTCCCTTGCAGCCATGCTTATGTGCCGCGCACTCCCAAGTCGACGTTGGATATTTTCATTGACAACCTTATTGATCCAATCTTCGACGACGACGCGATCAGCGAACTCTATCGGCAACTTTACAGTCCGGCGGCTTATCCGACCATCAGACGACCAACGATGCCGCCGATCGAGGGCTTTGAAAAAACCGATCTGCTGAAGTATATCGCGGAGCTCGAGGAGCAATGAGTAATTCGGACAAATTGAAGGCGCATCTCGCGCTCATCGACCAAAATAAAAATTATATTATCGAGGCGATCGGCAGGCAGCGTTGGTTTCGATTCAAAAACACACCGAATGTGATCTTCGATCGCGATACCAACATGCTTTGGCTTGATCACAGGGAATTTCCTTACGGCAAAAACAAAAACAAGATTCCATATTCCATCGACGACGGTTATGCTCAAGTCCGAAAAATGTTGGCGGAAAAAAACAGACACGGGATCGGTAATTGCATGGATTGGACAATTCCAACCGTCGACGAGTTCAAGCAGTTGATCGAGGATAAAACTTTTCCGCTCCTTGATTTATATGATCGGACAATCAAAGGCAAGAGTCGGTGGTGCACTCAATCGGGCTGCATCAATTTGGATCGGGACGGCGTTGTCAGCAATGATGATGCGTTTATACTCCCGTGCAGTCATGCGTACGTGCCGCGCACTCCGAAGTCGACGCCGGACGTTTTCATCGACAACCAACTCGATCCGATCTTCCATGACGGCGCGATCAATGAACTTTATCGTCGGCTGTATAATCCGCCGGCTTTTCCGACCATCAGACGACCGACGAAGCCACCGATCGAGGGCTTTGAACAATCCGATCTGCTGAAGTACATCGCGGAGCTCGAGGAGCAACTTGCGCTCGAACGAGAACAACGTCCGAGTTTCGTGTTCTCGTTGACGGAGCGCTGACGAAATAATTACGATGTGAGGCGAGCGAATGGACATTGACAACACCGAGGAACGGATTATGGACGCGGCGGAAAAATTATTCGCGTCGAAAGGCTATCGCGGAGTGACGGTGCGCGAGATCGTCAAAGCCGCCGACGTGAAAAATATCGGCGCGATCTCTTATTACTTCGGCGGCAAACGCGAGCTGTATTTTTCCGTCCTTCGACGACACTTCCGCAAGGTGCACCGACTTGCCGCGACGATCGATCGCGACGAGCACTCGTCGAGCGAAAAAATTCGGTTGATCTTCCGCGCGGTGCGAGACGTGTATTTGAGATCGCCGTGCACCGTCAAACTGCTGCTCAACGAATTAAATCAGCCGAGCGAGTTTTTCGGCGAGCTCGAGAATGAGATGATCAAGATGCAGGGCATCACGCAACGGATCATCGCCGACGGGATCGAGCGCGGAGAATTTCGTCGCGACCTCGACGTTCGGAGCGCAACTCTCGTGATGCAGAGCATAGCGCATTTCGCGTACATGGTGCCGAATTTTTCAAGGCATTTGCTCGACGACGGATATCTCGAGCGAGCGTTGGAGTGTTTCATCGAAGGAGTGAGCGCGCGGCGCGTCGATTGAAGAAATTTTTTTATGACGTTGGTAAAACAAATGTTTTAAGGCGGTGCGAGTGATGGACAGGAAAAAAATTATTGTGATGTTGACGGCGTTGATGATGGCGGTCGGCGGATATTTTTATTTCGATCGAGCGGAGAGCGCGGTCGAG
>CALGGP010000178.1 GCA_937915885.1 uncultured Selenomonadales bacterium
GGGCGCCGTCATTGGAGGGCGGGAGCGCCGGCGGCGCCCCATAAATCCGTCGCCCACAAAAATTTTTTCGCGTCCCGAACATAGATTCCAACTTACGCGAGGCGACTTTTTTCCCGCCGCCCAACCGTTGGCACTTTCGTTATCGATGGACGAGGCGCCGCCGACTCTCGAGAAGGCGCCTTCAATCGATCTTGGTGGGCGCCGTTGACGCGGGTGGGAACTGCTTCCTCGGTTGGGCGCCGTCACCGGTGGGCGGGAGCGTCGACGGCGCCCCTTCATTCGTCGCCCCAATTCCTAATTCCGCATTCCTCATTCCTAATTCCTAATTGCATTATCGCTTCCCGCGCGACTTCCCTATCGTCGAAGTGAATCGTTTTATCCTTCAAAATCTGATAATCCTCATGCCCCTTGCCGAGGATCATGATCACGTCGCCCGCGCGAGCGATATCCACCGCCCGATTGATCGCCGTCCGCCGATCGACGATCTTCTCATAATCCTTATCGCCGATCGCCTCTTTGATCCCGACTTCGATCTCGTCGAGGATCGCCGACGGCTCCTCCGTCCGAGGATTGTCCGAAGTCGCGATCACCACGTCCGACAGTTGAGCCGCCAATTTTCCCATGATCGGTCGCTTCTTCCGATCGCGATCGCCGCCGCACCCGAACACCGTGATCACTCTTTTCTTTGTGATCTGCCGCGCCGTCCGCAATACATTTTCAACTCCGTCGGGCGTGTGCGCGTAATCGACGATCACAGTGAACGGCACGTCGGCGTAAATCCTCTCGAAACGCCCGGGCACGCTTTTAAAATGCTCGAGCGTCCGACGGATCATCTCGGGATTAATTTTTTCGGCAAGGCACGCTCCGACGGCGGCAAGCACGTTATAAACATTAAACAGTCCCGTCACGTGTAGCGTCAAATTCATCACGCCGAAGTCGCCGCGAATTTTAAATTTCATGCCTCCGCTGTGAACGTCGACATCCGCCGCATGCAAATCCGCGTTGCGCTCGACGCCGTAGGTGATCCGAGTGCACGTCGCATGCTCGAGCATGAAGTCGGCGGCGGGATCGTCGAGATTGATCACCGCAGTTTTATCGCCCTTCTCACCCGCGCGCGACACCGCATCAAACAGTTTCGCCTTCGCCGCGCGATAATTTTCCATCGACCCGTGATAGTCGAGGTGATCCTGAGTGAGATTGGTGAAGACGGCGACATCGAACTCGACGCCCGCGATCCGATTTTCGGCGAGCGCGTGACTGGAAACCTCCATAACGACGACGTCAACGTGGCGATTGAGCATCGCGACGAAAATGTGTTGAAGGTCGATAACATTGGGCGTGGTGTTATGAATCGGATAAATCTCCTCGCCGATCATGCATTGGATCGTGCCGATCAGTCCGACGTGGAAGCCGGCATTGATGAGCACCGAGCGGATCATGTAAGTCGTCGTGGTCTTGCCGTTGGTGCCGGTGATGCCGATCACGCGCATTTTTTTCGACGGATAATCATAGAAGTACGGGACGATGACGGCGAGCGCGCTCAACAATTGCGGGACGATCAAAATCGAAACTCCGTCGGGAACGGCGACGTCGGAGCGCGTAGTCATGATCGCGACGGCGCCTCGATTGACGGCTTGCTCGATAAAATTATGTCCGTCGACGTGCGCGCCCTCGAAACAGACGAACAGGGAGCCGGTGATGCACTTACGAGAGTCGTGCTCGATGGTGGAGATTTTGACGCCGGGGTTGCCGACGATTTTTGAGTCGGGGATCAACAGAGCGAGTTCTTCTAAAGTTTTCATGTCGGAGCCTCCGAAAAAATTTTTTCGACCGAAATTATATCATGAGCATGTCAACGATCGAAGAAGTTTTCATCGATTTTTTTACCCGATTTTTTTTTGCCCTCGAAAATAAACTGGATCGATCGCCCGCTTTTTGATATCATATTATAAATTTAATGAGGAGGAAATTTTTGCGATGCGGAGGTGTTTTGAATCAATAATTTTCCTGCTGACGACGCTGATGCTGTTCGTCGGTTGTAACAAAAAAGTTGAAGAGACTCAACCGAAAACCGACGAGTATCAAAAAGTCCGATTGGTGATGACTGCCAACGGCACCGACGCCGGCATCGAAACGCTCACGGCTCGATATTTCGCAAAGTTGGTGTCCGACGCGTCCGACGGAAATGTTCATATCGAATTTTATCCCAATGACGAACTCACCGGCGGCAATACCAATGAGGCGGTGCGCTCGTTGAGCGAAGGCGCCGTCGACCTCGGCGCTTACGTGTCCGGCACTATGTCCATGCTCGATCCGCGCTTGGAAGTCGCCACCATCCCTTGGTCCTTCGCCGATTATAAAGAGGCGCGTCAAATCATCGACACCACCGGCGGTAAGTACTATGAAAAAATTCTCGTCCAATACGGACTGATTTACCTCGGCTCAACTCATAACGCCATGCGCCAGCTTACCAACAATCGCAATCCGATCCGCACGCCCGACGATATTCAGGGATTGCGCATTCGAGTGCTCGGCGGCGAAGTCTATCGAAAATTTTTCTCCGAGCTCGACGCCGATCCCATCCCGCTCGGCTGGAGCGAATTGAATATCGCCATCCGTCAGGGCGTCATCGAAGGGCAGGACAACGGCTTTTTCCTCATGCGCTCCGGCAAACTCAACGAAGTTCAAAAGTATATGACCGTCTGGAATTACCTCTACGAAAATTATTTGTTCGTCGCCAATCGAAAAGCCTTTGAACAGTTGGAACCGAAAACTCAACAATTGCTCCGCGAAAAAATGCGGGAGGCTTGCGATTGGAGCCGCAATTATCTCGAGCTTGAGGAAATGAAAATTCGTCGACAGTTCGAGGAAGAAGGCATGGAGATCATCGATCTCAAACGGAGCGAATTGGACGCCTTCAAAGAGTTGGTGCGTCCTCTGCGCGAACAGCTCAAACACAAATACGGCGAGGAGGTCTGCAATGCCTTCCGCATCGACGTGGATAAAAATTGATCCGAAATAAATGTGCGAAGGGAGGCTTGCGAGTGGAGCCGCAATTATCTCGAGCTCGAGGAAATGAAAATCCGAAAACAGTTCGAGGAAGAAGGCATGGAGATCATCGATCTCAAACGGAGCGAACTGGACGCCTTCAAAGAGTTGGTGCGCCCTCTGCGCGAACAGCTCAAACACAAATACGGCGAGGAGGCCTACAATGCCTTCCGCATCGACGTGGATAAAAATTGATCCGAAACAAATATGCGAAGGGTGATGAGGCTTGAACCGAACAGTATATCGATTTTGCCTGTCGGCATTTTTATACTGGTTGATTGCAACATACGCGGGAACATTATTCGTGATCCCATCGAAAATAATCACGCTTGCCTCATTCCTGCCGCCCATGTTGGGACTGATGTGGGGACCGATCGCCGCGCTCGGATTGTATTTCGGCGGCTTGGCGGCGGCGCCCGACGTCCATGCATTTTTTGTCGGCGACGGCAACGCGCTCGGACTGTTCTCGTGCATCGTGCATAACTTTTGGATTTTCCTCGCGGGATATCTGCCCTGCATGTTGCGGAGCAAATTCAATTTCGGCTCCGACAATAACGCGCCCGCCTTGAAAGTTTACACGCTCAAAAAATTTATCGCCGTGCTGTTCGTTACATTCGCCGTGACTTCGATGTTTCGAGCGTTGACGGCGCCCGCAGCGGAGTTGGCGCTCCTTGCCGACAGCCTCGAATTGAAGAGATTAAATGCGACTTCGCTCTATATGCTCTGCTGTTTCGCCAACGATTTTTTTTGGTCGATATTCATCGATCTCGTCTGGTTTTTCTTCCTCGTCAGTCAAAAATATAATTTCTATAAGATGACTGCAAACCCCGTCGCGCCGTCCGAGCCAAAAGACGATCCGATCACCGACGAAGAGCACAAGGCGCTTATAATGTCGATGAGATGTTACTTTTTGTTTCCGGCGGCCGCCGCCTACCTCGACCTCTATCAAATTTACGGCATGAATCAATTGTCGACGTGGTTGCGTTTCATGGTCGAATGCGTGTCGATGACCGACGTCTACCTCGTGCTGATGCTCTACCTGCTGTTGAATTATCGTCGCTCGATAATGATGGAGATCGTCTTCTTGGTGGCGTTCACCGTATTTTTGTCGGCGGTGGTGCTCGGTTGGGGGAGCTCGATGGCGATGAGCAATCTCGTCAAAGAGCATACCGACGACTCACTCCGCGCAATGAGCGTCATCTGTCGTGAGCGGCTCGATCGGACGTTCTTCTGTGTTCGACAAGCCGTCAACGGAATGAGCCGTCAAGCGATCAATACCGTCGAGAGTTGCGAGCGTTTGAAGAATGACGCCGCTTATCGGACGGAATATCTCAACGCCATGCGACAGCGTTTCGACGACATTGCGCACGGCACCGACGGCAGCATCACCTACTATTTGCATATGGCGCCGGAGTTCGGCGGCACCAAGAGCGGATTTTTCATGGCGCGCGAGAAGCCCCGTTGGGAAGGCGCTCTGCCTCCGTTTGTCACGCGCGAAGTCACCGATCTTGCGTTTTATTCGCCCGACGACAGTCAGCATGTCGGTTGGTATTACACGCCGCTGATGACGGGCTGCGCGACGTGGATTGAGCCCTACATCGATCCGACGACGAACTCGTACGTCATTTCTTACGTGGCGCCGATGTATGTTGAGGGGCAATTTGTCGGCGTTATCGGCATGGAGATCGATTTCAACTTCGTCATTCAGGAGTTGCGGCGGATGTCGATTTACGATTACGGGCACGTCTACATAATGAATCGCAACAACATCGTGCTCTACCACAAGGATTTGCCGCAGGGTGCGATGTTCGAGCCGAATCCGGAGTTTCAAGAGATTGAAATTTATTTGTCGAACGGGATGTGGTTGGGGATTGCGATCCCGTTGAGCCGGGTGCACGAGGAGCGCAATCGGATCATCATGCATTTGGTAGCGGCGATCCTGGTCGTGGCGATGTTGATCTCGATCGGGAGCATCTCGTTGGCGTCGACGGCGATCCGACCGTTGGCGGGCATGACGGAGGCGGCGAAGCGGATTGCGTCGGGCGATCTCAACGTCAAAATTTCCTACGAGTCGGGCAATGAATTAGGTTTATTGGTGCAGAGCATTCGGGACATGGCGGCGAAGTTGGAGATTTACGTTTATCGGGATAAATTGACGGGGCTTAGGAATGCGGCGGCGTATATGGCGAAGCGCGCGGAGCTTGAGGAGCGAATGAAGTCGGAATCGGATTTAAAATACGGCGTGGTGATCTTCGACGCGAACTTTTTAAAGAAGATCAACGACAAGTACGGGCATGGCGCGGGCAATGAGCTGATTCGACGTGCGGGCTTTGTGATCGCGCGGGTGTTTGCGAACAGTCCGGTGTATCGAGTGGGCGGCGACGAGTTTGCGGCGGTGTTGGAGGGCTCGGATTACGAAAATCGAGAGGCGTTGTTGAGATTATTCGATGTGAAGGCGGCGGAGGAGCATTTTGAAGAAGCGGGCGATGTGATCCGAATATCGGTGGCGCGCGGGCTTGGAGTATATGAGTCGGGCATGGATTTTGCGGACGTGACGAAGAAGGCGGACGATGCGATGTACGAGCACAAGGCGGCGATCAAAGCGCGCTTCGGCGAGGAGGTGAGATAAAAATTTGGGGGCGCGAGCCCCGATTTTTTTTGTTCCGATTGAAAAAAATGCTTGACAACCGTGTTTTTTTTTATAATGTGCTATCCAATTTTAAAGTTCAGTTTTTATACGCAACGGGGAGGCGCGAATTATGATCGAAAATTATACTCCGAATTCGGTGGTGAGCGGCACGAGCTATGTCGACACGATCGAAAATCACGCGGGCGGCGCAAAAATTTACGCGGGCGCCGGCAATGATTACATTTTCAGCTCGACGACCGCAGATCACACGATCAATAACGATTGGGGTCATGTGACGATCGACGGCGGCGACGGTAACGATACCGTAAAAAGCCTCAACTGGCGCGTGTCGATCAGCGGCGGCGCGGGAGCCGATTCGATTTACACAGGTGCTTTTAACTATGTGACGCTTAACGGCGGCACGGGCAATGATACCATCGCCGCCGGCGGCTCGTACAAAGTGATCCAATATGCGGCGGGCGACGGCAATGATGTGATCACCGGCATCAACGCCACCGACACAATCAACATCACCGGCGGAGCTGCTTCGACGGTCGCAAGCGGCTCCGATGTGATCGTCAACGTCGGCTCCGGCTCGATGACGCTCAAAAACGCCGTCGGCAAGTCGTTTAAGATCGTCAGTCCCGTCTACGGCGTCAACGTTTCCAACTACGGGCGAAATTCTGTCGTGAGCGGCACGAGTTACGCGGACACGATCAATAATTACGCGGACGGCGCAAAAATTAATGCGGGCGGCGGCAACGATTACATTTACAGCTCGACGACCTCAGTGACAATCGACGGCGGCGCG